>JADKJR010000001.1:600000-847896 GCA_016720925.1 Betaproteobacteria bacterium
TGGTTTCCAGATCGAACAACACGCGCGCCGTGACCGCGGTATCGACGAAATCGGAAAACACGCCGTCGATGCCGAGCCGGTAGAACTGCAGGTACTCGTTCACCGGATTGCCCGCATAGTCGCTGGCGAGCCGCCGCTGTTCATTGCGGAAGGTCCAGGTGTGCACCAGCAACCCGGCCTTGTGGGCGCGCGCGATGACGTCGGTTGGCGTCGCAAGAATGCGGCTCGCTTCACCCGGTCCAGGCAGCCCGGCCGCAAGGGTGGTGACGATGTATCGTTTCCACGGGCCAATGCCATCGGCATAGGTCGCGACTTCTTTCAGCCCGGCATCCGTGACGAAGTAACCGAACGTACGTGCCATCAGTTTCGGGTCGCCGGACGCGGTCCAGTCATACGGGCGATCGAATGGTGCGTTGAACGCAAGCGAGCCGTCTGCATTGACATCGTCGGCATCGATCAACTGGATCAGCGGCAGCGGCGTCATTTTGCGGAGCTGCTTCAGGTTTGCCTGTTCGAAGGACTGGATGAACACCGGCGCACCGCGGCGATTCCATCCGGCCTTGTCGAGTGCATCGATCAGCCGCTTTTCGAGTGGCAGGCCAATCCGCTGGTGATAGGTCGGGTGCTTGGTTTCCGGGTAGATGCCGATGGTGCGGCCGGTCTCGTGGGATTTCCGTTTGGCGAGCGCGATGATCTCTTCGAACGTCGCAATATTGAATTTGCCATTGAATTGTTGCGGCCGCTCGGCAAACGCCTGTTTGGCGTGGAGGGTCCTGATCTCGGCCAGCGTGAAATCGGACGCGAAAAAACCGTCTTCCGCGGCGCCGTCAACGACAACTGTACGCCTGCGGCTGGCGAATTCGGGATGATCGATGACATCGGTCGTGTTGATGATGTTTGGCTCGTGACGCGCGATGAGGTGGCCGTCCTTGGTCGCCACCAGATCGGGCTCAATGTAATCGGCGCCAAGTTCCACGGCAAGCGCGTATGACTCGAGTGTGTGTTCAGGCAGATAGCCCGAGGTGCCGCGATGGCCGATCACGAGCGGTAGCGGCTTGCGAGCGACGCTCCGATCGCCGGAATCTGCCTGCGCGCCCAATGGAAGAAATGACAGCGCGAGCGCGCCTGTCAACCACAAGCGCACGGTTTGCTTTCTCAAATTCATGATGACTCTCCTCTGTGAATGGAAGGCAAAGGCTAAGGGCCTGTGATTGCACCACGATTACAGATTTGTAACGGTTGAGTCACAAATTGACCAGCACGAATTCATATATGCGGTGTTGAACCAGGGATCAGCAGGAGCGGGGGAGAGGATTCGAATGATTTCTAAAATCAAGCGCTAGCGCGCATTTCCGGGCATTTTGCCACCGTGAGGCGCGCCGTTGCTGGAGTTTGCCTCTGCGCGCAGCGCCTTGAGGAAGGTGGAAATTGGGAACGCGTGCCTAACGCGAAATCGCCAGCGGAAAATCCGGAATCCCTTGCGGGACGATCGTCACCGGGGATTGCGCACCCTTGGTCAGCGCCTTTACTCGTTCCGAGGTGTACAGGTCGAGCATCTTGTGGGTCACACGGCCGGAGCGGGCATTGTCGGCCTTCCCGCCAATGCCTTCGATGAGGGACAAGGTAAACACACCATTGCGCCAGGTGGCGGACTCCTGTGCAAACTGGCGACCGGTTGCGGCGGCGAAAACAATGACCCCATTTTCGGCGCTGGTCAGTTCATTGACCACCGCGGTGATGTCGTTCGGAATCGCGCGGCGTCCGGTGCCGAGCACATTGCCCGCATGGCAGGTATCAACAAAGAAAAGCGCTTTGCCGGGCAGGGTTGCCAGCGTGTTCTTGATCTCGGTGAAAATCACGCCGGTGCGCTTGAGTTTGTCGACGTCAACGTCCTGCGGCAAATAATAAAAAATGCCGTCGCTGTCGTTTACGCCGTGTCCGGCCAGAAAGATCATGCCGACATCGCGGTTGGTCATTTCGCGGCGGATCCATTCCAGCCCATCCAGCACGTCGTCGCGCTTGGCGCGGTCATCCGTCAACAGCTTGACGACAACCTTGCGATACAGGACGCCTTGCTGTTGCTTGAGGGAGGCGACGAAATCGCCGGCGTCCTTTGCTGCATAGTCGAGCTGGATCGCCGCATTACGATATTTACTCACGCCGACGGCGAGTACATATAGTGCCGGGCGGGTGTCAGGTGTGCCGGGTGGTACTTTGCCCGTATCCGGCTTGGCGGCTGGCGTCGGGGCTGGCGCCGGCTTGCCAGCGTTCTTTTTTGCGTCACCGTCCGCGCCGGTCCACCGCAAACGCAACACGGCGGGGGTGGAAAAACCAAATTGGTTTTCAGCGAATACCATTACCTCGGAATCCTGCGAAGGCACGCTGAAACGCAACTGATACTGGGCCTCACCCCCATTGCGGGTTGTGGCAACGGGGACGCTGCGATTTTCGGGAATGTCGACGATTTGGCCGTTCACCCTCACCCGCAAACTTGAAATGGGCGCATCCGCGGCCGCACGCACGGAGAGATTCAATTTCAAATCCCGCGATGCAATACTGCTGCCGTCATTCGGCGACAGAACCGTGACGACCGGTGGAAGACGTTGTTCGATTTTGACGGCCGGCTTCTTTGCCGAGTCAACCTTTTGCACGGCAGGCTTGGTGGCCGGAACGTCTGTTTTGGCGGCCACCTTGGTGTCGGCCTTTGCGCCTACCTTTTCGGCCACCTTCACGTCCGGCTTCACATCTTGCTTTGATGTTTCTGTCCTGGCGGCGACCTTGACGGGCTTTTCATCCGCAAATTTTTCATCCTTCTTTTCTTCTCTCCTTTCTTCCATTTCCCCAAGCGCCTGCCGCACATCGCTGGCCGCTTCCAGCGCCGAATCGACATCGCCTTTGACAATCACTTGTGCAATGACGTCGGGCCGGTAGAAAGTTGCGCGCAGGCGTGAGCCAGGAAAGAAATCTCCCGCGCGCTGGGCGCCATTGTTGATGTGCCAGCCAATCAGATCTTCGCCGCCGACGCTGGCGGCATAGTAGCCTTGCGGCGTCCACATGACCCATCGCTTGCGGTCCGCGTGCGGCAGGAATGCCAGTTGCTCGACACCGTCGCGGGTGCGATACCAGCGAATCGTGCCGTCGCTGAAACCTGCCACCAGCCAACGTCCATCGCGCGACAAATTGACGTGCCAGGTTGTGCCCGGTGCACTGGTGTGCCACTGCTCAACGCCGCTGCGATTGAAATAGCGCACGTTGAAGTTACTGCCCAGCGCGAAATGGGTGTTGCCGAAATTGATCGCGACCGAGAACGCCACTTCGTTCGGCGCCAAACGCAACGGCTGCTTGTTCAGCGTCGGGCGCGCGCTTTCAAACCAGCGTTCCAGCGCGATTCCCTTGGCGCTCGTTAGCGCGGCGGTCCACTTCGGTGATTTTGCCGCGGATGCCATGCCGGTTATATCGAAGCCGCCTGCTTCCGCCTTGCCCAGCGCATAAGCGAAGCCCACCGCGCTGCCATCGTGCGCCAGTGCAAATGCGCTGTCGTTGCCACGATAGTCGACCAGACCTGCACGACTCATCGTTTGCGGATCCTTGCCCCCATCAATTACGCCCCATGCCGGGTCGCTCGCCGCAAACAATATCCGTCCATCGGCGAGACTGCTCAGGCCGGTCACCGAATTGCCGGCGATGGTGCTGTCGGCAAATGCGCCGCGACCGGCGTCCGTCCAGCGTCGCAACCCATGCTGGGCATCGGCACGTTTCCAGGAGCCGGCCGCAATCAATTGACTGCCATCATGGGACCAGGCCAGCGCGCTGAGATTGCCCTGGCTGATGCCGCTCACGTCGGGCGAATAGGCCTGACGCAAGCTGTCTGCCTCCAATACCGTTACCGCGCTGGTGTCCGAAAAACTCAATGCAATCTTCGATTGATCACCGGAGAAAACGGCCGTGAATGGCTGTGTGCCGCCGATTACGCGGGCGCTTTTAAGCAACCGCAGGCGACCATCAGCCGCATCGTACAAACGCACCAGACCATCAAAGCTGGTCGTGACAACACGTTTGCCATCCCTGGAAAAATCCGCCCCGTAGGATTCGCCTTCGTATTCACTGTCACCGGCAACTTCACGGCTGTTCCGCCAATTGTCGCTACTGGCAAACAGGCGAATGCCGTTCTTGCCCCACATATTGATCAGCAGCGAATTGCCGGCGGGCGAGAAGGCCAGATGTGTGATGACATTGGGCAGGCCGGTGATACGGTGAATCAATTGACCGGAGCCACGCGCGAACAGGTAGACGTCATTATCTTTTGACCAGCCGCCAACCGCGATGACCTCGCTGTCCGGCGTTATTGCCGACGCGTACAAGCTACCCTCGCTACCGGTGCCAATCGGTGGCCGCAGCACATTGAGCAGGCGACCGGATGGCAATTCCCAGACACGCGCGGTCTTGTCCTCGGATGCGGTGACCGCAATGCGTCCCGCCGCATCGGCGCTGATGGAGCGGATCGGCGCCGTGTGCGCTCCGGACTCGATACGCAGAATGGCGGAAGCCGGATACTCGTCAGCCAACGCGGCGCTTGCGCATGCCGCGAGAACTACCCGCAACAAGAAACCAAAAAGCGAACGGCTACTCTGATCATGGCACGAGAACCAGTCGCGGCTGGCGGCTAGCAAGTCGTCGGTTTGAACTCGATACGCCGGTCCAGGGCGTCCGACTGGTCACCTTTGCCGGTGCCGATCATGGCTTTCTTCGAACCGAATCCCTGCGCCGTCAAACGCTGTTTCAACGCCTTGACTTCACCTTCCATCTTTTGCTTGATGTACTCGGCGCGCAACATCGACACCTGCTCGTTGAGTGTCTCCGAGCCACCCCGGCTGGAATGGCCCGCCACTTCCACGCAACCGGTGGATTGCCCGGACTGCTTGGCGATCTCCCTGACCCAGCGATCATGGATGGCGACGTCCGACGCAAAACTGGCGCTGCCCGGCTTGAAGTTGAATTTCACCGCCAGGCGTTGGCTGCTGAAGCCGGTACGAACCAGTTTCGCAAAGGCCTGCATGGCGCTGTCACGGCGGTTGAGTTTGAGATTGGACAGGTAAATACCCATCTGCACGCGTGGCTGATCGCCGGCGGGGATCTTCAACGCGGCGGTATAAAGCGCCAGCGCCTCCTTGTATTTCTTTGCGTGGTAGGCCTGCTGCGCTTCGTCGATCGCGGTCGCGGCCACAATTGTGTCGATGTAAGCCGCATGGATGGGGTCGCCGGCCTTGGTGCCCTGGCAGGTCTTGATATAGCCCTCAATCACCTTGTCGCTGACCCACACCGGGCTGTCGCCAAAGAAAGGCAACGGTTGCGAATCGACGCCGTCAAGCTTGGAGAAAGCGAGACCCTTGCTGATAATTTTTCCCGTCTTCAGATCGGCCAGCGAAAAGCAGATCCGATAGGAATCCCTTTCCAGTTCCGCCTTGCCTTGCAGGTTGATCGGCGTAAACGTGCCCACCAGGATAAGTGGCAATGTGGCGACATTGGCCGCATTGAACGGTTTGACTTCCACCTGCGGAAACTCGGCCTTGAGCAAGGCAACCAGTTTTTTTTCAATTGCCGCCGTCGCAGCAGACTGGGCACCGGTAACTCCGTCGAGAAGTGGATCGATCACGACGGTAAGTTTTTCACCCGGCGGCAACTTGGCGCCGGCAATAATCTGTCTGGCGGCCAGCGCTACCGCTTCATCGTGAGGCAACGCGACTGGCGGTTTTGGTGCTGCCGCAATCGCGGTACTGGTCGGTGCGGCAACGGTCGTGGTCGCGGGAGGCGCCATCTTGTTCACCGTATCTTGCGTGCTGCAGGCACCAAGCATCAGGCCAATCACAAGCATCCGCGCAAAATGTGAAAACAAAGCGCCGCCTGAAAAATTCAATGTCCTATTCATGTTTAGCCTTCCTTCGCAAGACAATGGAATTTCCACGTTCCATCTTATGACATAGATCAAGTAAATTCAACCCTTTGCGCGTTGCGCGTGCGGCTTCTAAACAAACTGTATGCAACTGGTGCTGGAAAGCGGCCGAGCCTGAGAAGGTTTGTGAGGGGAGCGGATTTCCTCTTGATCCGAAATGCGCAATGCGCGGTACGGCGGAAATTGCAGTCACAGCCGGCGAACACGAACGCGGGGAAAGCGTGGTTTATGACCTACTGAAAGTAAAGAGGACTTTGCTTGCCTACAACGGCAGCAGCCGAGCAGCGATTTCTCCGCTCGATGCAAGACGCAGAAATTCGTCACCCATGCGCTCACTCTCTGCCATTGCTGTTCGCCAGTATCGCTCGCGTGCATCTGCATCGTGTTCGAAGTGCTTGAAGTCGCTGCGATCGGGAAGCTTGCGATGGGGAAGTGAATCGAGATATTCCGGCGAGGGCGAGATCAGTACCAAATTCTCCAACCACTGGCCGCGCGCGCGCCGCCACGGCATGGGTTTGTCGAGCCAGCCGGGAATGATGCGGTCGGTAAAATGCGGATATAGCGTGATGCCGTCCGCGCGGTGGTATGGAAGATGAAGGTGGTAGTCGACGATGCCACCGTCCCAGTAGGTGCCGGGCGGCGCACCGGGAATGTGTTCGACGCCCTGCATCACCATGGGGATCGCCGCGGACGCCCACAATGCAGGATGCAAATTCTCGGCATTGAGCGCGGTCGAGACGGTGTGGAAACTATCGAAGGAATGCGACGCTTCGCCAGGCGCGGCAAGAAACGCCGGCATGCCGCGTGCATCGTGAAACCACATGCGATCGGCAAGGTGCCTGAGGTGACGGCGGCCAAGCGCATTCACCAACGCCGCGACCGTAAATCCGGCCGGCGTGCGAAATCGTGATTGCCGCGCCATCAGGCCGAGGCCTCGCGTCGCGATCACATGCAGCCGGTAGTTCGGGTGTGAAAGTACTGCGTCCTCGCGTCCGCCGATCAACTGGCGCGTATTGTTGTGCGCCGATTCGCTCACCATGCGCGCGGTAGGTTTGAGCGGATAACGCTGTCCGCAGTAAATATCGCCAAAATCCCTGAGCGCCGCCAGCACATCGCCGCGACAGACGGCCGCGAAACGCCATGAACCGATGCTGGCGCCGATCAGGTCACGCGTGCGGGGTGCGCGAGGGAGCCATTCGCCGAAGATCGCGTTATCGAGACCGATGATGCCGAGCGCCTTCGGCCCGCCGGCGGCACCGGGAACAACGGCGACTTGGTCTGGCCGGAAGCCTTCGCGACGGATTGTCGCCATTGCTTTCGGGCCGGCGCGCAGGATGGCTGAGGTGCGGCAGCGGAGGAAATGGTGTTGATCGCAAGTACACCAGACTGGTCCGGTCGGGTGAAAGCGGAACGTCAATGGGTGAGATTGCTTTGTCAGAACAACAGAATGGGGATTGTGGCGCCAAGCGTGCCGGTGTACCGTACCATGATCTTCGGTCGCGAACGTGGGATTGGCGCAATCTGTGCCAAACCAGAATGCGTACACGCTGTTTTCGGGCTAAGCTTGCCACACCTTCCTTTGATTGCCGGTCTACTGAAAAAGATCGACGATGCGCTCAAAAACCAAAGCAGACCGGGGGGGAGGAGAGCGGGGGGGAGGAGAAGCGCGGACGGAGAAGCGCTGCACAAGGCCGGTAGTCACCAGGAATCGGTTGACGCGCTTGCCAAGGCAATGAAGCTGCTCGGTATTTGCGCATCCGCCAATATAGTCAAGATATAAAAGGCCTGGATTCCGACGCAGGGAAAATCAAAATCAGGAGACCAACGTCGGAACGCCGGGCCAACACAATTCCAGGAAATTCGTCATCGCCGTTGTCGTACTGGGCTTGCTCGCAGCCGCGTATTTTGCCGCCGCCCTCAACTGGAACTATTCGACCGGTGACCGCGCCGGCTGGCTGCAGAAGCTGTCCGACAAAGGCTGGGTTTGCAAGACGTGGGAAGGGGAGATGGCATTGGTATCGCTACCAGGTTCTTCGACCGTCGAAAAATTTATGTTCACCGTACGCGATGCAACAGTCGCCGCCGAGCTCGCAAAGGTCATGGGCAAGCGGGTGACGCTGCATTACGAAGAGAAAGTGGGATTGCCGACTTCCTGCTTTGGCGAGACGCGCCACTATGTCACCAAGGTTACGGTCGCCAGCGATATCTCATTGTCACCCGGCGTCGTGGTGCAGACCGTCCCCGGAGAGTCGCCTGCACCTGCTGTCCCGAAAAAAGAATGACGATTCACGCACGTGAGTTTCAAATTATTCCTTTTGTGACGTAGTTCATAGAAACACATCCATCACTGGCATAAAGTGAGATCACCTCCTCGTAACACTTTTCAGCCCGGCAACGATTTTCGTTCCGGGCTTTTTCTTTTGGGGAATTGCACGGAAAGCAAAGCGTCCGCGATGCCGGTGGAAATGAAAGCAGAGTGCCCCAAATGGCACGTACTGCACTAGTCACATGCTGGCGCGCTCGGTATAGTGATGCCTTCCAAAATGAACCAGACTGAACACTCGATTCCTCCTCGCACGGACGCCGCAGCGTGGACGCTGATCTTCCTCGCCTGGCTGGTCGCCGCGATTTCGACGCTGGGTGCACTCTTTCTTGGCGAAGTCATGCATCTGCCGGCGTGCGTGCTTTGCTGGTACCAGCGCATCTTCATGTTTCCGTTGGCGCTGATCTTGCCGATCGGGCTGTTCCCTTATGACGCGAAGGTGGTTCGCTATGCGCTGCCTGTGGCGGCGATCGGTTTGCTGGTGGCGATCTTCCACCAACTGCTGATCACCGGCGTGATTCCGGAGCGCATCAAGCCTTGTACGCAGGGTGTGCCGTGCACGGAAAAGGTAATCGAGTGGTTTGGATTTTTGACGATTCCGCTGTTGTCGGTCGCCGCTTTTTCAATCATCATTGCCTTGCTTGTCATCACATATTTTCGGGGATCTAAATGAATAAAAAGACGCTGTTCATCGTTGTAGTGGCGGTGCTGTTGGTGATTTTTGCCGCCGGCACGACTTTCTATTACGCGATGGGCGGAGATCCGGCGCCGAAAGTGGCAGCGATCGATCGCACCGCGCTTATCCGTGTCCATTCGCCCACCATCGGCAAGGCCGAGGCGCCGGTGGTGGTGGTCGAGTTCATCGATCCGGCATGCGAAACCTGCGCAATTTTTTATTCGCGGGTCAAGGAAATCATGGCCGCGAACCCGGACCGGATACGCCTGGTGCTGCGCTATGCACCTTTCCACACTGGCTCGGACAAAGTGGTCGCCGTGCTGGAGGCGGCACGCAAGCAGGGCAAATTCTGGCCGGCGCTGGAAGCTCTGCTGGCGTCGCAGGCGGTCTGGTCACCAAACCATATGCCGCAGGTAAGCCTGGTGTGGAAGCAGCTTGAAGGTCTTGGCCTCGACCTTGAAAAAGTCAGGGTGGACATGGCCGCACCGGAGATTGCCCGCGTGATTGCGCAGGATCTTGACGACGCACGGAAGCTGAACGTCACCATGACGCCGGAGTATTTCGTCAACGGCAAGCCGCTTCCCAGTTTTGGTTTTGATGAATTGAAAACGCTCATCGACGAGGCGTTGGCCGAGACCAAGCGCCGGTGACATCGTGGACAGACTACTGCCGCGTCGTGCAGACCAATGACAACAATGTTGCGCTGGGGCTGCCTTCCTCGATGGGTTCCAGTTCGCGGTCTAGGGCGCCAAACTTGATAATGATGCCGCTGGCCATTTTGTCCGTGTACATCGACAGGTAAGCCACCCGTACCAGGCTCCTCGTGCAATCGAGTTCAAGCTCAGACTTTATCGAGCGGTACTTGTCATTCCCGACTGTTTCAATTTGCCGCGCATCCACCAGCACATACACCTTCACCTTGTCGCCGTATCGGCGGATGGACGACTTGTCGAGATAGCTGGTATCGCCGTTGCCATCCATCTCAAATTTTTCCCAGGTCGCATGCGCAATGCTGCTTACGCCGAACAAGAACATCATCAATATCAGTTTGCGCATTTCAGTACTTTCCATTTATTTGAATTTGCGGTCTAAGCAAATGACATGTATGTACCGTACCGTGCGAATGTACATAACAAAGTTGTCGGTCGTTTGCGCGGATACTTGAGGCGGGCATTTCAAGAAAACCGGCGAGACTTTCCCGTTTCACCTGCATGCGAGGCGAAAACCCTAGCATCCAAGCGGCGTTTCAGTCATTTATGCCCGGAAAGGTGCGTCAATGGTTGAGTTTAATGGCGCGCGTTGGCGCGACGGGTCGCCCGAAGCTTTCGCGGGATTATGCAAGTCTTTGGCCCGTGTCAATCGCGATTTCCGGGAACGGAAGCCGACCACGTTTGCCACCGTATTCCTTTCGTCAATTGGCGTGCCGCGGTTTTGAGATATGATCGATCACATGAATGAGAGGCACACGGTACCGGCGCGGAGACGGCGGCCACGAAAGGACTCGGAAAATGGTGGTTGAACCCATTCAGTCCTCGCTGCCGCCTTCAAATAGTCCGGCGATCTCCGGGCCGGGCGACGCCACCGTGCGGTTGACGCGTTCTTTTAGCCTCACTCGCTATTTCTCCATCGCCAGTTTGCTCGGCATGATTGTGGTCATGACGGTGCTGGTATTGATTTACCGGTATCTCGCCTTTGCCGCGCTGGCGCAGCATGAGACGCGGGACAACATCAATATCACGCAGATATTCGCCAGCACGATTTGGCGCAAACACGCCGATTACGTGAAAGGCGCGTCTGCCATTCCCATCGGCGAACTTCAGCGGCGACCAGAGGTGGCGCGGATCCGGGAGGACGTCCTGCATCAGATGAAGGGCCTCCTGGTGGTGAAAGTGAAAATCTACAATCTGGACGGGCTGACCGTGTTCTCGACCGATCCTGCCCAGATCGGCGAGGACAAAAGTACCAACTCAGGCTTTCTGATGGCGAAATCGGGTGAGACCGTCAGTGACATTACGTTCAGAGACCGATTCGATGCTTTTGAGCGGGTCATCAATGACCGCAGCCTTATCTCGTCTTACGTTCCGATCCGCACGAACCTGGATGCGCCCACGGAAGGCGTGATGGAGGTCTACTCGGATGTAACGCCATACGTTGAAAAACTCCAAACGACGACATGGGTGATTGCTTCCGGTGTCCTGGGCAGCCTGTCTATTCTCTATTTGTTCTTGTTGGCCATTGTGCGGCGCGCGGATCGGTTGATCGCCACCCAGGCCGAAGAAGTACGCGTCGCGCACTTGGCGTTGCTGCAGTACCGCGCGCTGCATGACACGTTGACCGGCTTGCCCAACCGCGTCAGTTTTACGGAGCGTCTGGAAGCATTGCTGACGCACGCCAGGAGGGACGCCGAAAAATGCGCGGTGTTGTTTCTCAATATCGATCGATTCAAGGACATCAACGAGACGCTTGGGCACCTGGTAGGCGACAGGATTCTGCGGGAAGTAGCTACCAGACTACTGCTGTGCCAGCGCGAATCCGAAAATCTTGCCCGTATTGGCGGCGATGATTTCGCGTTGGTGCTGCCGAATGTCTCCGGCACCCGGGGAGTCGAACAGATTCTCCACACTGCCGAGCGAATCCGCGGCGCGATTTCCGACAATGCCTTTGTCATCGACGCCAACGAGCTCATGGTAACCGTCAGCATCGGCATTGCCCTGTATCCCGACGATGGCACGGATGTCGTCGAGCTCATGAAAAGCGCCGATGTCGCGCTGTATCACGCCAAGGAGGCGGGGCGCAACCAGTTCCAGTTCCACACATCGGGCATGAACGCGCGTGCGCTGGAAATGTTGCTCATGGAGCGCGATCTGCGGCTGGCACTGGAGAAGCAACAATTCCGGCTGTATTACCAGGCGCAGGTCGATATCGAAAGCGGCCACATCGTCGGCGTCGAAGCGCTGATACGCTGGCAGCACCCGGAGCGGGGCATGGTGGGGCCGGCGAAATTCATCCCGATTGCGGAGGAACGGGATTTGATCGGTCGCATCGAAGCGTGGGTCATTCATGAGGCGTGCCGGCAAAACAAGCAATGGCAGGACGAAGGACTACCCGCCGTACCGGTCGCGGTCAATATCTCGGCGTTGCATTTCCAGCAAAAATCTTTCTCGCAAGAAGTGGCGGACATTCTGGCGCACAGCGGACTTGCTCCCGAATTTCTTGAGCTGGAACTTACCGAAAGCTCGATCCTGCGCGATGCCGACACCACGATCTCAACCATGAACAGGCTGAAGGGCCTGGGCCTCAAGCTGTCGCTGGATGATTTTGGCACGGGCTATTCGAGCCTGAGTCAACTGAAGCGCCTCCCCCTCGACGCGCTCAAGGTGGATCAATCGTTTGTGCGCGGATTGCCCGATGATGCGGATGACCTGGCGATCACCACGGCGATTATCCAATTGGGCAAAGCCCTGAATTTGACCGTGATCGCGGAGGGTGTGGAAACCGACCAGCAACGAGAGGTTCTGCGGTCGCGCCAGTGCGATCAGATTCAGGGTTACCTGGTGGCGAAGCCAATGCCGGCCGCGGATTTTGCACGATTCGTGCAGCAAAGGGCGTAAATGCCGTCGCCCATCCGGGAGTCTTGGCGTGTGCGCGACGATCGGGCCTAGCGGCTGCCAAAAATTCGTGCCTTCTTTTCGCCTCCGGACAGCAACGGCCCGATTGTGCCGGTCGCCTTAGCTCAAAACGAATATGCCGCATTGATCCCCACCAGAACATTGCGTCCCGGTGCCGGCTCAAAAAATCGTCCTCTTGCTTCTGCCACGATGACCGAGCCGATATAGCGATGGTCGGTGACATTATCAATCCGCACAAACTCGCTGATGCGCCAATTGCCGAGAACGCCCCCGCTGAGTTGCTGCTTGAACCCGGCGCGCATATTGGCGACACCGAATCCCGCGGCGGCGCCGCTGTTGGCTTCGTTTACATAAACCTTTCCGGATGCACGATATTCGATGGCCGCGTGAAATCCCGACGGCTGATGTCGCCACACGAGTTCGCCGTATAACACCGACTGCGCAACGCCCGGCAGCATGTTGCCGGCGAGTACCACCACCAGCGGTGTACCGGCGCTATAGGTATCCTTGAAACGCGCGTCCAACCACGTGTAGGCGGCATAGGTTTCTAAGCCGAGCGGCAAAACACTCTCGAACGAAAGTTCGAATCCGTCGCGCTGCGTTTGCGATGCGTTGCGAAAATCGCTGCGTCCGCCGCTTGATCCATTGGTGACGATTTCGTTGCGCGTATCGATGCGAAACAGCGATGCATTGATGCGCGTGCTGCCGCCGAGCACGCCCTTGACACCGAATTCGGCGTGGCGGCTGGTGGCGGGCTGCAGCGCGAAGTTGAGGCCGGTGGCGCCATTCGGCCGGTAGGCGAGTTCGGCGAAAGTCGGCGTTTCGAATCCTTCGCCATAGTTGGCGTAGAGATTCCATCGTGGCGCAAGCTTGGCCAATACGCCGAGTAGCGGCGTGGTGCGCGAGTAGCTGACCTTGCCGCTGTCGTCGGCATTGACGCCGACAATGTAGGCATCGCGCGAGTCGAACTTCACGCGGCTGTGGCGTGCGCCGCCACTGAGGCTCAATTTATCGCTGAGTTGCCATTCGGCCTGCGTGTAGAAATCGGTATTGGCAACGCGGTCGTCCTCATCGCGCTTGATGGCGCCCTGGGTTCCGGCATTGTTGACGAAGCCGCGCCGCCGTTCGTCGAGGCGATCGCCGTCAAAACCGGCTGAAAACGTCAGCGCGCGATTTGCCGCAGCGTTCAACGAGAATCGACGTGACCAGCGCAAGCCCACGCCACCGTAGGTCCGGTCCAGATCCACCACGCCACCCGCGCCCAGTGGCGTGTTGCCATCTTGGCCGAGAAATTGTTTGACCGTGCGGCCACCCCCGTAGAGCCTTGCCTGCAATGCGCCCGCAGTGTCGGACGCATCGCCAAGGTCATAGACCGCGCCGAGTTGATTCTGGCGAATGCTCTTGCGGGTATTGAACGTTATGGCCGACGTATCGACCTGTCGCGGGTCGGCTTGCACTTGCGCGCGCGTGAGGCCGAGTGGATCCTGCGTGTCTGGCTGGCTCAGGGCGTTGACCACCAGCGTGAGTTTTCCATTCCCGAGCGGCAGCTTGAATTTCGCATTGAGCTGATCGCGCGTGGCCGCACTGTGCGCGCGATACCCATCGGTGTCGAAGCGCGAAATATCGACGAGGTAATTCACACTATCCAGCTGTCCGCCGAATTGCAGGCCATACTTTTGCGTGCCGTAGCTTCCGGCATAGAACGAGTTAGTGATCGTCGGCACGGTCGGCCCATCGGCGGTAAAAATCTGCACCACGCCACCTGATGAATTGCCGTAGAGGCTTGCAAACGGACCGCGCAACACTTCGATACGCTCCGCCGACGATAGGCTGAAGGTCGCGGCTTGTCCCTGTCCATCCGGCATGGTGGCAGGAATGCCATCGGCAATCAGCCGCACGCCGCGCACGCCGAACGTGGAACGGGCGCCAAAGCCGCGCGAGGACATCTGCAAATCCTGTGCGTAGTTCTGGCGGTTCTGCACCACGATGCCCGGTACGCGATTCAGCGCTTCGGAGAGATTGACCTGCGGTTTGCCTTCGCTGATCACGTCCGCGTCGATGCGATCGATCGCCATGGGCAGGTTGAAGCCATCCTGTGTGACGCGAGTCGCGCTGATGACCAATTGGGGAATGATTTGCTCATCCGCAACAGGCGCCTGTGCCGCCGCAGGCAGAGCCACATACAGCAGTAGTGCGCAGGCGTTTGAACATGAGCGCCGTGTCATGACATCAAACTCGTTACTTCAAGCTTGCCAAGTAACCGGCCATGTCGACGATATCCTGTTCCGACAGCGGTTGGGCGGCGCTCGCCATGGTGCCGTCAATATCCGGGCGCGCGCCGCTCTTGAAGCCGCGCAATTGCGTGATCAGGTAATCGACCTGCAACCCGGCGACGCGCGGAATATGGTTTTGCCCAGCGTAGTTTGGCAGGTGGCAGGAACCACAGTGATTGCGCGTGGCGATGGCTTTGCCGGCTTCTACCTTTACGTCGTCGATCTTGATGTCGGACCCGCGCGATTTCTGAACGGAAAAAAAGGGGGGGACCCCCCCCCCCCCCGGGGGGGGGGGGAGCTTGGCCGCGTGCGGGCTCATTTCAGCGTTCACGCGACGGCCCTCGCGAAACTGCAGCAGCTGATAGTAAATATAGAGCGGCGTCTGCGCGGCCAGCGAGGATAGGTGCCTGCGTGCCAGCAGTGGCGGAGTGGGGGGGCGGGGATCGTTGGGCAGGTCGTCGTTCACCCAGTCGCGGGCATTGTTTGTGAACCACAGTTCCTTGGTAATGGGATGAAACGCCATGCCGACGCTGTTGCGCACACCGGCAGCGACCGTCTCAAGTACGCCCTTGTCGGGATCGACGCGCACGATCTGCGCATGCGTGACGGGCGGAATCACGATATTGCCCGGCGAGCCGATCTGGAAATACAGCCAGCCATCCGGACCGAGCGTCATGAATTTCCAGCCGTGCGGCTCGTCCTTCGGCAGGGCATCGAACACCACCACCGGCTTCGGCGGATTGTCGAGGTTGGCTTCGATGTTGTCGTAGCGGAGGATGCGCGACAGCTCGGCGACATACAGCGAGCCGTTCTTGAACGCCACGCCGTTCGGGCGGTGCAGCCCCTTGGCGATGACCTTGGTTTCGCGTTTGCCATCCCTTTCGACGATCGCATAGACGCTACCGACAAAGCGCGTACCAACGAACAACGTACCGTTCGTGCCGAACACCATCGAGCGCGCATTGGGAATGCCGCTCGCGTACAGGCTGATCTCGAAACCCGGCGGTAACTTGATCTTGTCGAGCGGGATTTCGTTCGGCGCCAGTGACGACATGCCCGGCGGATGCGGACTCAGGTTTGCCGCTTCCTGCGCGGCGGTGCGGCCCTGTGCCCAGGTCGGCGGAATGGGCGGCGGCGCCGGAGGTGTTGGCGCGGTAACAGAAACGGGTGCGGGGGCTGGTGCGGGTGGCGTCGGTGGGGGCGCCGCGCTGGCGGGCGCGGGCTGCTGGGCATTCAGGTTTGCGGCCATCAGCAAGGCCGCCGTTGCCGGGACCAGCACAATCTGTAATTTTGTTTTCAACATATCTCCTCCTGCAAGTTTTTTGGGAATAGAGCTTGTGCAATCCGGCAAACGGTTCAATGCGGCTTGACCGGATGGATCGTACTTGTTTTTTGCGCGGCTTGCGGCGTGGTTGGGATGGTTCATATTCACAGTGAGGCAAAGGCCGTCCCGGCAGATCGCGCAAATTTGCGCGATGAGCAGGGCATTGTTGGTGAAATCCTGCGTGGTATCCCCTTTGCAACGCATTTCTTTGCCACAATACAATTTACGCGTTGCAATGGGACAGACACATGAGCGGCATCAATATTGCGCAGTTGCGGCAATCGATCGGGCGGACAATGCGCGACGAAGATGTGGTGAGCGAACGCCTCGTCAACGAATACCGTGCCACGCTGGCTCCGCATCTCGCTGACGTGCCGGCCGGCGCGGCGCCGCTGGCCATTCACTGGTGTCTCGCGCCGCCGGCCGCGCCGATGGCGGCATTGGGTGAGGACGGGCACGCGGCGAAGGGCGAATTCCTGCCGCCGGTGCCGCTGCCGCGCCGCATGTGGGCAGGCGGCTCGGTAGAAACCCTGGCGCCATTGCGGGTGGGCGATCGGGTTCTGCGCACCTCGACCATCGATGACGTGACGCTCAAGGAAGGGCGCAGCGGTGCGTTGTGTTTTGTCGCCGTACAGCATGAGCTGTCCACTGAACTTGGTCCCGCGATTCGCGAGCGGCATGACATCGTCTATCGCGAGTCGAGTTCGCGCACGACCGCACCAGCCGGCCGGGCAGTGGTGGGGGCGAAGGTCGAGCCGTCGCGCGCGGACAAGGTGTGGACAATCGAAACGTCGCCGGTTCTCCTGTTCCGCTATTCCGCGCTGACCTTCAACGGCCACCGCATTCATTACGATCACCCGTACGTGACGGGCGTGGAAGGCTACGCCGGATTGGTGGTGCATGGGCCGCTGCAGGCGAGCCTGCTGTTCAATCTCGCCGCCTCACTTGGCGGCAGCGTGCCGCGGTTGTTTGACTATCGTGGCGTGGCGCCGCTGATTGTTGGCACGCCTCTGCGCGTGTGCGGCAAGCGCGAGGCGACGGGCGAGGTGAAATGCTGGACCGAGACCGACGAAGGCGTAAAGATGGATGCGACGGCGACGTGGTCGTAACGTTTTCCCTGAATCATTCGTCAGGCAAACAAATTGCCTGGCTCGATGTTCCCTATTGACCATTCCTTGCTTGAAGCCAACTGCCCCCAAATGAACCCCAATCTCCCGGACCTGGAAAAAATTACCGATGGCACGCTGGATCATTACAACCAGCGAGCGGAGGATTTCTGGGAAGGCACGCGTGGCCACGATGTCAGCCAGAACATCGGCGCGCTGCTGCAATATATCGAAGGCGATCCACCGTTCGCGATACTCGATTTTGGGTGCGGACCGGGGCGCGATCTCAAGACTTTTGCCGGACTCGGCCATCACGCGGCAGGGCTTGAAGGTTCCGCGCGTTTTGCGGAGATGGCGAGGGAATTCAGCGGCTGCGAAGTGTTGCAGCAGGATTTCCTGAGGCTCGATCTGCCGGTCGCGGCGTTCGATGGCATTTTCGCCAACGCATCGTTGTTTCACGTGCCCAGCGTGGAACTGCCGCGCGTGCTGGGTGAATTGCATGCCGCCCTGAAGCCACGCGGCGTGCTGTTCGCGTCCAATCCGCACGGCGATAACAGTGAGGGCTGGAACCGCGGCCGCTATGGCGTGTATCACGATCTGGAACATTGGCGCGCGTACATGGCGGCGGCGGGCTTTGCCGAATTGACGCACTACTACCGTCCGCCGGGCTTGCCCCGCGATCAGCAGCCGTGGCTGGCAAGCGTATGGCGCAAATGAAGCTGGAACAGATTTTGTTCAGCCAGGGATTTGGCGCCCGCAAATTGTGCCGCCTGCTGATTGGAACCGGCGCGGTGCAAGTGGACGGCAATGTCTGCACGGACGTCGCCGCCGAATGGGACGTGACGCCGGCTTCGATTGACGGTGACGCCTTCACGTTTTGCGTGGAGGGTGTGCCATGGGAATTCCACGCGAAGGCGTATCTGATGCTGCACAAGCCGATGGGTTACGAATGCTCGCAAAAGGCAAAATCGCATCCCAGCGTATACACGTTGTTGCCCGCGCCGCTACGGACGCGTGACGTGCAGGCGGTGGGGCGACTGGATCAGGATACGATCGGCATGTTGCTGTTTTCCGACGATGGCCAATTCATTCATCGCATGACCTCGCCCAAACATGAGGTTCCGAAGATATATGAAGTCACCGCGAGTGAGGCAATCACACCGCAACAAATGGAACGCCTGATCGCCGGTGTGGTGCTCGACGACCACCCGGACCCTGTGCGGGCGCTGGGCTGTGCACTCACCGGCACGCGAACATTGCGGCTCACGCTGACGTCGGGCAAATACCATCAAGTCAAACGCATGTTGGCCGCCGTGGGAAACCATGTCGACAGCCTGCATCGCAGTCAGATTGGACAACTGTCGATGCCGCCTGATTTGGCGCTGGGCCAATGGCGCTGGCTCACGCCTCATGAATTGTTATTGGCGAGTACTGATTGAATGCGAAATTGCCGCTTACCTTGCGATGCGGCGGCACGTTTGGTGTATTCGTCGCGTCGCGCCTGACGAAACATAACAGGCTGCAAGCAGACTGCCGTTTGCAAAAGTAGCAAACACTAGTATTGGCGGTGCTTTCCAAGGCGTTTCGGCTGGAAAAGCCCGCCGATGCTTGAGTTTCGTGTATTTGTCGGCAACAAGTGTCGCCACGATGCCCGCGGGAGGCCGCCGATCTTGCAACGAGGTCAACAGGGCCGCGCCGCCGGTTGCCGACACTGCAAATGCCTCCGTCATGTGCCGCCTGTTGCAGGTATTTCCTCTTGGGCGGCGCCGCCACTCAGTTCGGGCCGCGCCAATAACGTTTATCTAACGCTGGCGGGGTGGTGCGCGTTACGCGCCACCAACATACTCAACAGCATGGGATTGCGGCAACAGAAAGCGTGCCATCACGGTGAATCTGGCTTGGGATCGGATTGCCGAATCAAACGAAATGCAGATTCAACGATGTTGATACTTTTTCTGCACGGGGAGACAGAAATGACCAGCGCAATCGAAGAGTCCGCAGACGGAGTGAAAATGCCAAACCCCAGCATTGGCGTGGCGCTTGGAGCATTATTGGCTGGAAAAGTCCGCCAGTGCTGGCGTTTTGCCCTCGCGCTCATTGCGCTTGGGCTCGTCCTGGGGAATTCAGGCATGGTGCGAGCTATCGTGGGAGGCGCCACCATTCCTGCGCCGCAAGTTGCGCCGGGCGGAACCTTCGAGTGGCTGGTGCGGCTGGAAGGCCCCGGCGGAAGATGCACAGGTTCCTTGATTGCCGCCGACTGGGTGCTGACCGCAGCGCATTGCGGGAACCCTACCGTCGCCTTTATTGGAAACGACACGGTTGGAGTGGCAATCGTGGAGGTAGTTCTTCATCCTTCATTTACCTCCGGGCAGCCCCAGTTTGATGCCTCGCTTCTTCGCATCGCGACGCCCAGCGCGATCCGTCCGGTGAACCGCTCGGTCGCGTCTCTTACCATCACCGCCGGGCAAACTCCGATCACGCTGGCGGGATGGGGCGTCGCCAACTCTGGTGGCGCGCCGGTGGCAGAACCCCGCGCGGGCGACACGACCGTTACGTCGGTCAACACTCAGGTGCTCACCACCGGGGCTCCGACGATCGGCTGCGACGGCGACAGCGGAGGCCCGATGCTCTATCGGGGGACGCTAGTGGGAGTGATGTCGTCAACCGATGCGACGTGCAGCACTTTTACCGCGGGCGCTCGTTTTAGATCAATCGCAGACTGGGTCACGAGCATCGCGGGGCCTAGCTCGCCAATCGCCCCCTGTCGTGCGCAGTGGCGAACTAACCGTGGTTTTGGGCAGCAGCTTCGGAATACCGTACGAGTTCTCTGACCCCGATGGGGCGACGCTTACTCTCGACGCCGTCGTTGCCTTCAACGATGGCCTTCTGGAGTACCTGGGTTGCGACGCGTTGGCGCCACCAACCGTCTGTAATTTCCGCGCGCCTGCGGACTTCGTTGGCGATACCGTCGCGACGTTCACCGTCTCCGACGGACAGGTGACGACAAACGCAACCTGGACCATCCACGTGCAGCCTGATCCGGTACCTGTCGCCCCGATTGCATCCGACTCCTTTGATAAAAGCTGGTCGGGATTCGCTCGATCCGTGGTTCTTGAGGCCTTCGATGCCAATGCCGACACGCTCACCTACACGATCGTCACACCGCCAAGTAATGGTTCTGTGTCCTGCATCGGCAAGACTTGTTCCTACACACCCAACTCAGGCTTTCTGGGTGACGACACCTTCACCTGGACGGCGAGCGATGGCGTGTTCTTGTCGAACACGGGCACTGCGATAATTCGTGTTGAGCAAGGTCCCCGCGACCAGACGTTTACGACCATCGGACAGGAGCCGCTCGCGCAATTCCAACTCATTACCACCAATTTCGTGTCCTACCTGGGGGTCTTAAGCACGACCACGCATGGTGTTTTGGATTGCCCAACTCTCGAATCCCAAACGTTCCCCGTCCGATGCACCTACACGGCAGCGGAGGGATTCGTCGGCGTGGATTCGTTCACGTGGGTCGCGGGTGGCAATGGCTTCTCAGTGGTCGTGACGGTCACCATAAATGTGGATCCGCCGCCCATCACTTACGCCGTCACCGCCGTGGCCAACCCGGTAGCGGGTGGCACCGTCACTTGCCTGCCTGACCCCGTCAACCACGGCAGCACCACAGAATGTACCGCCACCGCCAATGCTGGCTATATCTTGACCGGCCTGGCTGGCTGCAGCGGTTCCAGCGCCATCAGCCCCTACACTACGCCAGCCATCACGGCGGCCTGTACGGTGACGGCCAGCTTCACGGCAGGTGTTCGGTTCGTTGTAACCAGCACGGCCGAATCGGGTCCGGGAACGTGGACGAGCGCGGTAACCATCATCAATAACCAAACCTGCGACGCACCCACAAAACGCATCGAATTCAACATCCCCGCCGCCACCGATCCGGGCTGCAATCCAGCCACCGGGGTGTGCGTCGTGCAGTTGGGCACCGGTACCGCAATTGTCTGCCCGAATGTAGTGGTTGACGGCTACTCGCAGCCGGGGGCGGTCGCAAACACGGCCACCGACCACACCAACAATGCGCAACTCAAGATTGAATTTGCGGGCACGAGCACACTTTTCCTTGGCCATGACGGCATCACCCTGCGCGGTATCGCTTTCGCCGCAGTGCAGGTCGGCATCGGCGTTCGCAACGTGTTCGGCGCAGGCCTGGTGAACACGTTCAGCCAAGTACTTGCCGGCAATTATTTCGGTTGGCGTGCCGACGGACTGACCCCCGCCGGGTTCAACGGCGAACACCGGTTGGCAATAAACAATGGCCAAAGTGTGAATGTCATCGGCGCGCGCGTGGGCGGCCCGAATCCGGCAGACCGCAATCTCATCACCCATACGCTACACGGCAACGGCCTCAGACTTTCGGGCGCCAGCAACGCGCTAGTCGAGGGCAACGTGTTCAATCTGGATCGCAATGGCAATCCGGCGGCAGGCGCCAATTCCAGCCAAGGAATCCTGCTTGACGCCGGCGGCAATAACGCCAACACCATCCGTCGCAACGTCATCACGCAAACCAAGGTATCGGGTGTCCAATGCACCGGCGGCAGCAGCACGACGCTTTCCGAGAATGAAATTTTCGATGTCGGCTCCTCGGGTGCGGCCAATGCACGCGGCATCGAACTGCAGCCCGGTTGTAATCGCAATCAGACAGCACCCGTCATCACCAGCGTGACCGAAGGTGCATCGGTCACAGTTCTAGGCACACTCAATAGCGTGGCAAACGAAACCTACAAGATCGAATTCTTTCACAACAGTGTCGCCGATACCCAGAATCTGGGACGCGCCGAAAAATTCGTGGATGTCGTGCAGATCACCACCAACGCTGCCGGTTTCGCCACCTTCTCGGCAACCCTCCCCGCTTCGTTCGCAATGTTTCCGCAACGGCAACGCGGCTTTCGACGGGTGATACATCGCAAATTTCCCGCTTCTATACCGGCCCATTGCCGACACTGACGGTAAGCAAGTCAGGCAGCGGCGCTGGCATTGTCACTAGCGCGCCAGCCGGTATCGATTGCGGCGCAAGCTGCAGCGGCAGCTTCGTGCAAGGCAGTGCCGTCACGTTAATGGCTATCGCTACCGCCGGCAGTACTTTTGGCGGCTGGACGGGTGCCTGTACGAATGCTACCGGTACTTGTAGCGTGACCATGGACGCTGTCAAAGCTGTTACCGCGAACTTCACCATGCTCGATACGATTGCGCCCACGCCAGGTTTTAGCCTGCAACCGGCATCGCCTGCAGTGGGGACACTTCAACGCATCTCATTTGCACCATCGACCGATGCCGGTGGCTCTGGCATCGATACCTACGCCATTTCTTTGCTCAGTTGCGGCGGTGGTTGCCAGCCCTATGAACTTGGCGGGGGTAACGGGCAATATTCGATCTTGTCGGCGCAGGACATTGGCTTCACGTTCACGCCACTTGCAGGCGGCGCATTCCGTTTTGCAGTAATAGTCACGGACAAAGCCGGCAATGTCGGCACAGCGGAGTTCACGTTCAACATCTCTGCCACGCCCACTGCGACCGTACCATCGGCACCAGTGATCACGACTGCGACGCCGGGAGAGCGCAGCGCGACGCTGGCATTCAGCACACCAGCCGATGGCGGCAGTGCTATCACGGGTTACACCGCGACATGCGGCACCCGTAGCACGAGTGGATTGTTCTCACCGCTAACGGTCACCGGCCTCACCAATGCCGTGGCAGTCTCGTGCACGGTACGTGCAGACAACATCATCGGCAACGGATCGGCCTCGGCCGCCGTTTCAGTCACGCCACAATCCACGCTGGTGTTGCAGTCAGCGCATTCGCGCAAGACCCACGGGGCAGCCGGAGAATTCGCGGTCCCAATCAATCTGAATGCGACCATTGACGGTAACGTCAGCGTCGAACCGCGTATCTCGAGTGGGTCTCAAAAGGTCACGTTCGATTTCAACCAGCCAATCGTGAGCGTGGGTAGCGTCTCCATTTTTGACCAGAACGGGACCGAAATTGGGCAAACCTTCGTCAGTCGTGCAAACAGCCGCATTACCGTAATTCTCACTGGAGTTCCTGATCGCACGCGAGTGGAGATTCGGCTTGCCGATGTCAATCAGTCGCGCGATGTGAACGTAGCAATGGGGTTCCTCGTTGGCGATGTGCACGAGTCGCGCCGGGTGAATTCGATCGACATTCTGACGACGAAAAAAAGACTGATGAGTCCGACCAATAGCGTCAACTTCCGTGCTGACGTTACTACCGCAGGATTCATCAGTCCTGTCGCACTCTCGGCGGTGAAGGCGCGGTCGGGATTGACCTTGCCTTGATGTCGAGTGGCAGATTCGAACGAAGTACCGCCTCGGCGTAGCGGATATTCTTGCAGTACAGGGAGAGAGCAATGAAATGCGTACTCTGCACTTCCAAATTTGCTAACCCTAGCATTGGCGGGGTTTTCAGAGCATTGTTGGCTGGAAAGGCGCGCCAGTGCGGGAGTTTTGCTTTTGTGACTCTGCTCCTGCTCGCGGGCGCATTGGGCAACGCGAACGCGCAAGTACCAGGCGCACCCGTCATCGGCACCGCCGCAGCGGGCAGCGCAGAAGCCTTCATTTTCTTTGCCCCACCCGCTTCCGTCGGTGGCAGCGGGATTAGCGCCTACACCGCGAACTGCATACCGAGCGCGGGCGCGAGTGTCACCGGTAGCGGAATCACCGCGCCGATTACGGTGAGCGGCTTGGTCAATAGCACGCTTTATAGCTGCGCGGTGACGGCCACAAATGCTTCCGGTCCGAGCGCGCCATCGGCGACGGTGAGCGTCACGCCAATTCCCGGCGCGCCACTCACGCTAATCGGCGTGAAATCGCGAAAGACGCACGGCGCGGCGGGCGTATTCGACATCGCGATCGAAAGCGCAACCGCGCTTGGTGGCGCCGTCAATGTCGAGCCGCGCGGCAGCGGCGCGGGCCACAGCATCGTTTTTCAATTCAATGCCGCGGTCAGTTCCATCGGCACGGTCACCGCTATTGATGAAGCGGGTGCTGCCGTCAGCGCCACGGCCGCACAAGCCGGCAATGAAGTCACCATCATGATCGCCGGTGTCGCCGACAACAAACGCGTGAATGTTTCGCTCCCCGCCGTCAACGGCATCGCCGTGAATGCATCAGCCTCGATCGGGTTTCTGGTCGGCGATGTGAACGACACGCGCGCCGTCAATTCGAGCGACATCAGTGGCGTGAAAGCACGCGCTGGACAAAGCGTCACCGCCGCCAATTTCCGTCTCGATGTAGACGTCACGGGCACCATCAATTCATCCGATATCTCCGCGGCGAAGTCGCGCTCCGGCACCACGCTGCGCGGCGCCACCGTGTCACCCGCGGGTGTGGTCGCGCGCGTGGAGATCGAGCAAAAGGGCCTCATCCTCACGCAGACGGGTGCATTCAAACAATTGACCGCGAAAGCATTCGATGCACAGGGAGTTCTGCTCACTGCACCCGTTACCTGGACATCCGGTAAACCCGCCGTGATCACCGTTGACGCGAGCGGCAAGGCAACAGCGGCAGCAAGTAACGGCTCCAGCCAGATCGTCGCCGTTGCGGGCGGCATTTCTTCCGCGCCGCTAGTCGCGCTCTTCACCGAGACCGCGCCCGGCGCGATCCTGATTACCGATTCGCAGATCATCGGCGACCCCGTTGAAACCACACCCAATGCGCCGCCGAGTTTCTCCAACACCTATCAGGTTCGTTTGAGCGGCATATCGCCTCCTGCCATCGGCTCAATCCTGATGAACACCGAATCGAAAGTTGTTGCCGGGCGCGTGGTGGCGGTCGACAGTACGGGGAATCCGATCATCGTCACGCTCGGACTACTCTCGGCGCGCGAGATGTTTCCGACGCTCGATTTTACCGAGACGATCGACATGTCCAACGCGGTCGTCAACATTCCGCCAGCTATCGCTGCCGCCTACAACATCACGCGCGTCGGCAATACATTCTCTTTCACGCCGAAGGCGTCGCCAGGAAAATCCAGCCCGCTCGAAAGCACGCCCGCCAAAGCAAATGCCAATGCCACCATCGGCACCCCATTTGCCGGTGCAACGGGCACCCAGGCCTTGCCGCCGTTTACTTCCTGCGAAGTTTCCATTACCGGCGTCGGTGGCCAAGGCGCGCCATTGCCGATCGCGCTGAGCGCACCACCTTTATTCACGGTCACCGCGAGCCCCGTGCTTGATGTCAGTTTCAACCTGCTTAGCGCTCTTCTCGTCAAACGTTTTGTCATCACCGCCGAACCGGTCATCAAGTTTGAAGGCGGCGTCAGCATCGCGGCCGCATTTGAAGGCAAGATTGAATGCAAGGCCGAACTGTTTGCATACGTCGTTCCCGCCGGCGGGCCGCTGGCGCTCATTCTCGGCGGCGTCGTTCCATTCGGCGTCGGCTTCGAGGCCGGCGGCAAGATCACCGTCGCCACCATGGGCATCGGCACGAAGGTTGAAGTGAAAGGCAAGATCAAAGCCGGAGTGGTTTGCCCTGGTGGCAACCCGCCCTGCACCTTCGAGCGCGCGATGGACGACTTCACAGCAAAAGTCACGCCGACACTCGATGCACCGTCGCTCGGCGATCTTCGCGTGGAGCCGTCACTTTCCGCGTTCGGCTACATGGAGGCCTCCATCGGTAACGTTTTCCTGAAGTCGCTGCGATTCGACTTCGTCAAAGCGAAGGCGGGTGCCACGCTTGCGGGCAGTTTTGCATTGAAGGAAAGCCAGATACTCGATCCGCTCTATGCGTCGGACTACAAACTCTCCCTCGACGTCGGCGCCGGCGCGGGCGGCAAATTGGGCGACGTACTGACGTTGCTGGGATTGCCTGCCGTGAGTGCGCTGGAGCTGAAGGCTTCCACCGACATCGCCAAATCGCCTGCCGGGATCGCGACCGGTGCGGTGACGGCGGACAAGGCAAGCTTTGTGTCAGGCGACACCATCAACTTCACCGTCAAGCTGGACCCGGCGACGGTCGACTTCTTCCCCATTATCGGGCCCTACAACGTGAAGAAGATTCAGCTGGTGCGTAAAGTCGGCGGGGTAGTGACGGTGGTTGCTTCAGTGAACGCGGCACCCGCGCAAACGACTTTCACTCTCGCCTACACCGCGCCTGATTCCGGCTCGGTCGTGCAATTCTCGGCGTTCGTTGTGACGACCTTGCTGCCACTGGATTTGTTGAGCCTGGAACTCGGGCAGGCTACCGGCGGGACCGACTCCTTAGCTGGCTTCAGCAATGAGATCCAAGTTGCCATGGACGCACAAGGCAACGCGATAGGCGGCTTGTAGCAGGGGCTCGTCCCAAGGCGCGCCAGCAAGCTTGGCGAATCGATTTGTCGCAGGCGCCGGCTGGGTTGCGCGGCAACAGGTCATCGAAAGTCTTGCGTTCGCAAAGGTTACGCCAAAAATCGCCATGGATGTGGTGGAAATGCCATCGCGATGTGGGGAAACGGAATGCATTGACCCTAAGTGGGGAAATCCAGATCTTGGACCAACCGGTTCACACCTTCGACCGGTTGGGGACTGCGACGCCATTGAGTGATACGCCACCGAACATCAGTGGGCGTGTCGACACGGACAACCGCGAACCATGCCATCGCGATGAATCCGCGTGGCAATTTGATCGTGGTCTGGAAAGATTTGATCGTTGTCCGCCGCTGTTAGCCCTCACGGTCTCGGCATGGTACAGCGTTACGAAATATTCACCCAGTCTTCGAGGTGGTTGGCAAGCACCTGTGTCACTCGCGACAGCCAACATAATTAGGCAAGAGTACGAAACTCAGGGCGGTTTAATCACCTGGAATTGGTGACATCGAATGACTCGGAACACCCTGATCTCAATGGGCCGAATGGCAGTGCATCGACGACATGGTTACGGTCAGACTAACGACCGCCCGCTTTACGTTAACGCGCCGATTTACGGCCGCGCGGCCATATTGCACGCAAATTGCCAATATCCATTTTGACGGGCCTGCCGATTCCTGTTGAGCCATGCGCGATGGACCACAAGCGGTAATGCTGTCGGTGTTTGGGTGGTCATCAAATAGAAGCCTATATGCCAGCCGATACGATGCGATTTCGGGGTGGGGCCCACCATTATTATTAACATCCGGCTTTGGCTTTCAATCGAATATGCCCAGGTTGCGACCGAGCCTAACGGCACAATGACGGCAACTTGGTCGGCGGGAGAGGCCTGCGTCGAATCAACCGGGCTGTCTAAGGTTCAGATACAGCCGTTTCATGCCTGGCAGCGGTTGGTCGGGCTTGCCCAACGAACCAGCGCACCGTTTGAGTCAGTAATTCTCACTCCCTGACCGGGCCCAAAATCGCGGTACTGGCAGCCTGCAGGCTCATCGCGACTTGGGAGGAATAGAAACAAATGCTTCGGCAAGCTATGGGCCAGCAGTTCAGGCTTGCCACGGTTGGAGTCGGCCCCCATTGATGTTCGGAACAGAGAACAAACCTTAACCTTCCATCAGGACTCGTACCATCTTGCTGCGGATGGCAACGGCCATGCGATCGCCGTGGCCAGGTCGAGGGCACGACGATCCAGTCACATGTCTTCCCGCACTACTGCCCGCAGATGGCAATAACTGTGCCGTGACATCAAACATTGTCGTGCCACACCAGCGACGGCCATCGCCGGGGACACTTTTCCCCTTGACGGTCGAGGTGCAAAACACTTCCAACCAACGGGACACGAACTTTGCCGGCACCATGCAATTTGCGTCGAACGACCCTGCTGCGGTACTACCGGCCGACTACACTTTCACCTCGGCGGACGCCGGGTCGCACACGTTCAATGTCACGCTGCGCAAGGCAGGCGCGCACACCTTCAGCGGTCGTTGGCAATCCAGCGGATCCGGCAACACCACTATGAATCCCGGCGCGCCGACGCAGCTTGGCGTTTATGCAGCAACCGACAGACCGCCGAGGTAAACAAACCGATCACGCCCTCCGTCACCCTTGGGTGTATGACGCGTTTGACAACACAATTACCAGCGCGACCGGCAGCGTGACGCTCACGCTAGGCAACAATCTGAACTCGGCGAGCCTGCTTGGCGCGAACCAAAGCGCCCTCGTCAATGGTGTGGCCACATTCGGGGGGCTGAGCATTAATAAAGCAGGACGTTCTCGCTCATCGCGTCATACCCCGGTGGACTCACCCGCACGAGCGGATTCTTTGCTGTTACCGAATTGTGCCGATCGGTGATTGAGGCACCATGGCGCGCGGCGAGCCCACTCGCGACGGGTCAAACCGAGAGCAGTTTGGCGGAGCAGCCGATACCATGACATGCGCTGATGCGCCGCCAACGGCACCGGCGGAGCCCTGTCGAATTGGTTATCTGAGGCGATCCCCTAAGAAGCTCATCAGCCCCCAACTTTGCTCGGGGCATGCAAATCGCTTCTTGATCGTGTGCTTCGCTACGTGAGGCTAGCGGCATACGCTTCAACCCCGCTCGCACCCCCTCAATCACCCGCCCCAACAGCTTTTCCAACTCCACATCGATCTTCTCCACCGGGAGCGCGCGCGATTTCGCGCCTTGTTTTGTCGCAGGCAAGTTCAGCGATTTCACCCATGTGTGAATATCCTTTGCCATGGTGTCCGTGCACGCCGGATGCGCGAGCAGCAGATTGGCGGCGGCTCCGAGCGACAGGCCGCCATTTTCAGCAGTGGTTGCGTGAATGATTTTGAGTCCGCAAAAAACAATTTCCAGTTTGCGAAATCCCTGCACCTTGCCTGCCGTCTCGTTGACGAGTTCGGTCAGCAGTTCGGCGGCTAGCCTGAAATCCGCGCGCTCGATCGCCACGCGAATCATCAGCGCGCCTGATTCCGCGATGAGCGCAGTAGAGCCCATACGCCGCGCGTTCAAGCGTGCTTGATTGGCAATCGTGGCCGCGCGCGCGTAGTCGTTTTGCATGAGCGCGGCGTGGGCGAGGCCGATTTGCGAAAACGTGAGCGGGCCACGATCGCCGTAGGTCGTGGCGATCGTCACGGCTTGCTCAAATACCAGTTCCGCGGCTTTCGGCCCGGCCGTTTGCAATAGCGCGCCGCCGAGGTTGCAGAGGTGGCGGCTTTGCATGTACTGCAAGCCCGCATCCTGCAACAGTGAGAGCGCGTGGCGATGAATTTCAATGCAGCGATCCAGCTTGCCCTGATATTCGGCCACACCGCCGAGCGCGTTCAGCAGCATTACCAGCACGGTGGCCGAGGCACCTGCCTTGTCGGCCTCCGCCAATCTTGCCGCGAGCAGTGTTTCCGCTTTGTCAAGTTCACCAAGCTCCATCAACGCGGTACCGGCAAAGGAATCCATCCGCACGCGCTCCGCAAATGCCACATCTGCGTCCGCGAGCGCTTCAGCGGCAGCGTGCTCCACGAGTATTTCCGCATAATTGCCGCGAAACAAAAATGCCCCCGCCCGGCCCGCGTGGATGGCGAATGCCAATGCGCGCCCGCCGCTCTCCGTCGGCGGGCCCGCTACCCCGCATGTGAGCGCGACTTCGGCCTTGCGGTACTCCTCGAGCGCCTGGTCGTATTCGCCCAGTTGCCTGACCAAATCCGCGCGCCGGATGCGTAATGCGCACGCCGCATTCACCGGCAGCGCATTATCGACTTCCGGCCAGGCTTCGACGCACGCGCGCACGAGGCCGCGCGCCATCGCGGTGTTCACCAACGCGGCGGCGAGGCTCACCACACGTTCGGTATCGCCGATCTTGCATGCAAGCTTCAAGGCATGCAGTTCATCGGTGAAGCGTTCGGGAATCGTCGCCATCGCGTCTTGCGATTGCGCACCGAGCAGCCGCGTATTTTCCGTCGCGGCACGTTTTGAAATTTCAGCGACGTAGCTCGCTTCCAGGCGCGCGGCGACGGCACGGCTCCGCGCGAGCCGCGCAACCGCCAGCTCCCGCAGCAGCGGATGCAATTTGTATTGGTCGCCGACGCGTTGAATCAACGCACGTGCGCTCAATTCCTGCAGCGTACTTTCGCGCACCCGCGCAATTGAGAAAGCGAGTGTGGCGGAAAATTCACCCTGAAAAAGTGCGAGCGAGATGAATGCCCGCGCCTGCTCGGCGCTTGCCGCGGCGAGAGACTGCTCCATCACGCGACGCACGCTGGCATGTCGTTCGGGCCGATTGCTCGCCCTGGTCGCGGCACCGCTTTCTTTCAGGAGCGACTGCGCGATCTCCGCGCACGGCCGCGAACCCACTTGCGCGGCCGCGAGCTCCAGCGCCAGCGGCAACCCTTCGGCCGCGCGGCAAATCGCGAGCACATGTGGCAGCTCCGCGCTGCGCGAAAAGCCGCGATACGCCTGTCGCGCGCGGCTGGTGAAAAGTTCGATCGCGGTTTCGTTGGAGGTATCCACGGACTCGCTGGTCCCCGATGTCTGATACGAAAGGCCGTTGAGCTCAAGTACCCATTCTTCCTGCAGCCCCAGCGCGACGCGCGACGTCACGACCATTTTCATGCGCGGCGCGGCGCGCAGCAAAGCGGGCAGGAAATCGCGCGCTTCGCAGAGTTCATTGTTGGTGTGCGGCAGCAATTGCTCGAAGTTATCGAGGATCAGAATGCCTTCGTATGAACGCAGCGCCTCGCACAGCACTTCTTTCGGATTTGCGCGCGGTGAGAGTTCCAGCCCGAATGCGGCGGCGATCGCGGCATAAAGAGCTTGCGCGGATCGCACCGCTTCCAGTGCCGCGAAATGCGCATCGTCGTCGTGCCGTCGCGTTTCTTCGGCGAAGGCCAGCGCGAGCCGCGTCTTGCCCATGCCGCCAGGGCCGTGCAGCGTGATCAATCTGCAATGCGGGTCCGAGGCCATTCGCGCCATTTCAGCGAGTTCATCCTGCCGTCCGACGAAACTCGTTGCCAACGCAGGCAGACCGGCGCCGCGAATGCTCCCCTGCCGGCGTAGCGCGCCTTCGAGAATGGCGCGTGTTGACGGTGCGGGTTTGCGGCCCGCGCCCGTGGCGAGTGTGCGCCGCAGCTGCTCGAATTGCGCTTCGGCGGCGCGGATGTTGCCTGCGAGCAAGTGCAACTGCATGACTTCAGCGTGCATCGTTTCATCGGCCGGGTCGCGCTGCAGCCAGGCTTCGGCGATTCCAAGCGCGGAGCCGATTTCCTCTTTCGCGCTACCCGACGCGCACTGTCGCCGCCGTGCCGCGACTTCACCCAAAATCACCTGCCGCACGCGCGCGGCAAGGCTCTCGCGCTGATTGCTGAGCCAATCGTCAAACTCGGGCAATTCATCGAAAACGAGACCGGCCAATAGCGCGCCATGGTAGAGCGACAGCAGCTTTTCAGCGGCGGTTGAGCGCGCCAGCGCATCCGTCACGGACCAGACATCGCAATCGTGCAGCGCGGCTTTGCCGATCGTGAGTTCATTGCGCGTACTGCTGATGGCATTGCGCAACGCCGGTGCGAGGTGATGAAGCAGCTGCCGCAGACTCGCGAGCGCGGACGCGCTATCCACGCGCCGCCAGAGCAATCGCGCGATGGCCTCACGCGTGACCGGGCCATCGGCCAACACCAGCATGGCGAGCAGCGGCAGTGCGCGCGCGGACAGCGCCGGGAGTTTGGCCCCATCGGCCACGATCACGGCCTTGCCCAGCAGTTTGATCGAGAGCGAGCCTGGCGCGAGCGGCGATTCAGCCGAAAAATCGGCGGCGCTCATGCGATCAGTGCCTTGCCGGCCAAATGCGGCCCAATCCGGCTGCTACGCATCGCGTTGGACATCGTTGTCGCAATGTGCCATCTCCCACCCGTTTCATCTGCGGCGACAAGCTGCAAGGTTTGTGCAGCGGCAAACCACACGAATGAGTATAGGCGGCGCATGGAAATTTAGAAACGATTCGCAGCGTCGCGCAGGGGCAATAACGCGGATATAACGCCCGCTATGGCGGGAAGGCTGATCAGCGCCGGTCGCTTTCCCCTTCGAAGACTTTCAAAAGTCAGGACGCCTCGGCGTAGGCCGGGACCCATCCCCATGGGGGTGCTTGAATGCGCCAAAAACATTGAAACCCCAGCATCTACGGGCCTTTCCAGCAATTTATGCTTGAGAAGTGTCGCCAGTGCTGGAGTTTGTGTATTTTCGAACGCTCGGTATCGAGCGAAATATTGAAGTCGTATTCGATCTGCGTCTGTGTGATTGCGTGATTACGCGAGTTGATGATGACGCGATTGTTTCGCCCCGCTCAGGAGGCCAGCGTGTGGAAACGCGCCGGGCGCTAGCCGTTCAGCGCGAGCGACAGCACCGACAGCCAAAGCGCGGTTCCGAGTAGCGAACCCCACAACAGGCCGGTCACCGCATGGAGCGGATCCCGTTGCGGGCGTTCCAGAACGGTCGGCTGTACGTGATGCGTCAGGTATGTCTGATTCATGGCGTCATTCCCTGTTACGTGATTGCTGCCTGCTGCACGGAACGATTGACCCGCAAGTGCAGCAAGTTCCAATACGCACTCAGTATGCATGGTGCGCATCTATCAAACCTTTCGATAAACCCGGGATTACCCCTCCAATTCACTGAATTCATTTGCGGGTGAGTGCTCGCTAGCGTTTAGTTGACTTGCACCGCGCGTCATGCCTTGAGGGCCGCAATCAGCGATGCCACTTCTTCGGCCGAGTCCTTGAGAATGCCGCTGAGCGTTTCGTCGTCGATGGCGATATCGATATCCGCGTCCATGCCCTTGTGGTTCACGCCTGCCAGCGGCCCAAGGGGCGATTCAATCGGCGAGAGCCGATCCGCCAGAAGCAATGTGTCACCCAGTGTTTCAGGAGGTATGGCGAGAAAGCCTTCCCACAGCGTCTCGACCGCGGCCAGAATATTCGCCGGCACACCGAGCACGCGCATGACGGCATGCCCAATTTCTGCCTCGCCCCGATTGTGCCAATCCGTGAGATCACCCTGAAACAGGCCGGGAAAGGCGCTCGCGCGCGAGATGAGGTAAAAGCCGCCAACTTCATGCACGATGCCCGCAAAGAAGGCGGCATCGGCGTCCTGGTGGGTTACGCGCTGCGCGATCACGCGCGCCAGCGCGGCAACGTGCGCGGTGTGCTCCCACAGGCGACCCGCCAATGCGCGATGTTCAGGCAACTGCGACATGCCTTCCATCTGGCGCACCACCATCGCGGTCACCATCACGCGGAGAGTCTTGAAGCCCAGCCGGGAGACGGCGCTGTTCACGTCGCTGGACTCACGACCAGAGCGGTTGTAGGCCACCGAATTGGCGATTCCCACCACGCGCGCCGATAGAATCGGCTCGGCGGAAATCAGCTGGCTGAGCTCGCCAACCGAGCAATCCGGGTCATCGAGCGCACGCCGAACGCGCATCGCGATTTCGGCATGCGTTGGAAAGACCATGTCGCCGCGTGCGGCGTCTGCCGCAATCGCTTCCAGTGCTTTCTGAACGTCCATGTCTTTCCGGCCCCATCTGTATGAATCATGGACTATATCGGCAACTTCCGTGCACAACATGAGGTGGCCGAAATCGATCAGTACGCCGGCAGGGGGTGCGATTCAAACTGGCGTGGAAATGTGAATTGTTTTGCTTCCCCCTTTGGAAAAGGGGGATCGGGGGGAACTTTGGTCATCGCAAGCCCGGGTAACTGCAAATTTTCGAGCATCCCAAATCTCTCTCAACCTCCCTTTGAAAAGGGAGGAGCCAAAATCCACATCACTTTGAATCGCTCCCGCCGGCAGGAGGCTGACGAAACATCTAGGCCGTGGTGTTAGAGTGGAATGCGCCCGGCGGTCAGTGGCATCGAACGCTCGGAACACATGATCCGGCGCGCGAATGCGACGCGGGACCAGAAAAACAATGAGGAGAAAATATTCATGAAACAGAAAAGTTTCGTTGCGCGCATTGCGGCGCTTGCATTGATGGCGCTCGGTTGTGGACCCGCGATCGCGGCCAGCGATGGTGTTCCGGCCTATCGGGTGGATACTTCGTGGCCGCAACCACTACCCAACAATTGGATTCTGGGGCAGGTGAGCGGTGTCGCGACCGACGCGGACGACCACGTGTGGGTGTTGCAACGGCCGGCGTCGCTGAGTGACGATGAGCGCGGGGCGACCACGACTCCACCGCTGTCGAAGTGTTGCGCGCCCGCGCCGGCCGTGCTGGAATTCGACGCTGGCGGAAAATTGTTGCGTTCCTGGGGTGGCCCCGGCAAAGGCTACGACTGGCCGGGCAACGAGCACGGCATTCATGTCGATTACAAAGGGTTTGTCTGGGTGACTGGCAATGGGCCAAACGATGGCCAGATCCTGAAATTCACGCGTGACGGAAAATTTGTCCTGCAAATCGGCAAAGTCGGCGCGCAGGCGGGAAGCGCCGATACCACGCGCCTTGGGCAGCCGGCGGCGGTGGAAGTGGATGCCGCCACCAACGAGGTGTACGTGGCAGACGGATATTACAATCGGCGCGTCATCGTGTTTGATGCCGACACGGGCGCGTACAAGCGCCACTGGGGTGCTTACGGCAAGGCGCCTGTCGATTATGAAAAGCCAAGCGCGCGCCGTACGCATCCGCCTACGGCTGCGCAGTTGCAGCATTTCGGCAATCCGGTCCACTGTGCCCGGGTTTCGAAGGACGGATTCGTCTACGTTTGCGACCGGCTCAACAACCGCATTCAGGTATTCAAGAAAGATGGCGCCTTCGTAAAGGAATTCACGGTCGAGCCGAAAACCGCGGGCAATGGCTCGGTGTGGGACATCGCCCTTTCACGCGATCCGCAACAACGTTATCTTCTCATGGCGGATGGCCGTAACAATCAGGTGCTGACCTTGTCGCGCGAAACCGGGGCGGTGTTATCGCAGCTAGGCCGCCCCGGCCGTTACGCGGGGGAATTCCATTGGGTACATGATCTCGCCATCGATTCGAACGGCAATTTGTACGCAGGAGAAGTAGATAGCGGGAAACGAGTACAGCGTTTTAATCGGCAGCCTTGACAGGATATTTTGTGTGTTAGCGGGAAAGGCTCTAGCACTGGCGCGCCTTACCGGGCGAAATACGTCTGAACGCCGCTCCAGTGCTAGAGTTTTATGTTGGTGTCGAATGGCAATTTTTTCAGGGCATACGCGCGTAGTTCATTGCTTATCGCTCGTATCGTGCCGGCGAAAGCCCACGCGACAATCCGGGGCCACGAATCGACCACCGAGACAACAATTAACAAGAGTCACTTCGCGGAATAGTCAGGAATTCGTATACTTACAGACAATGAAATGTGGGCGTACCAGCCTTTGACACCTGTGCTTTGTGACCGCATAAAGGTAAAAAAGAGAGACCACACAACGCGCATAATTGGTACACATATATCCTCCCTTGGAGCAAGGTTGGAAAGAAAAATGAATACTCGGACGATAACTCGCTTGATCCGCGCGCAACGTGCATATTCGCTAGTGGAAATCCTGCTGGCAATCGCGGTTATCGCCATCCTCGCGGCAATCGCCATCCCCAACTACTACAAGTACATTGAGAAAGCCCGCGTGGCGCAGGCGGTGACCGACATCGGCGGAATGTCGATGATCATCGTGAAGTACATGGACGATAACAACTACACGCCGCCCGACGATCTGGCGACCGTCAAGATGGATGGCAGACTTGATCCATGGGGCCGGCCCTACATGTTTACCAATCTGGTCGGCGTAAAGGGCAAGGGAACTTCGCGCAAGGACAAGAAACTCAATCCGCTCAATTCGGATTTCGATCTCTACAGCGTCGGCAAGGATGGCGATAGCAAGCTGCCGCTTTCCCCCAAAGTCAGTCAGGATGATGTGATTCGCGCACGCGATGGCCAGTTCATCGGCCTTGCTTCAGAATTCGACCCGTGATCCGAGCGCGCTCGGCATTCCTGCAGAGTCGTGTCGGCAAGAGAGTATTTTTCCTGTTTGTGATTTCTGCGTTGGCGCCGCTGGGCGTCATGGCCGCGCTTTCCCTCACCCAGGTACGCGAACTGCTGATCGATCAGGGCAAGACACGACTTGCGGCGCTCGCCAAGAATTATGCCCTGAGCGTGTATGAGCGCATGCTGACCGCGCGCGACGGCGCCTTGCTGATTGCCGCGCAGCCGGCGCGGGCGACACCTTTGCCTGTTGCTGGGCCGCTGCCGGTTTCCGCGAACATCCCCTCGTCCTCATCCCTGGCCAATCAGTTCCGATTTCTCGGTCGCGTCGATGCGATTGGCCGGGTTGAGGCCATCAAGGGAAATGCGCCGCCCGAAGCCGCGGCATTGGTTGCCGAATATCGTGGCATGGCCGTGCCGCCACCCACACTGCTACGGAGCACCGCTGGCGAAAAGTTGTTCATCCTGGAGAATCATCCCCGTACCACTGCGGCGGGCGCCATTGAGCATGGTGTTTTGGTCGGGGAATTGAATCCCGCCTATGTGTGGGGCGATGAAAGCGACATGAAGTCCGGCATGATTATCTGCGTGGTCGACAGTGCGAACATGCAATACGTGAACTGCCACAATGGGCGCGAACTGGGCTTGCCGCGATTGCTCGCTGATGCCGGTCCCAATCACGAGCCGACCGATGTTGTCTGGTCACGGGAAGGGGTGGATTATCGCGGTCGCGTTTGGGCGCAATTCCTGAAGAACGATTTTGGCGCGAAGGACTGGTATTTCGCGATATCGCTACCAGAGGATGATTTGCTTGCGGCCGTTTACACCTTTCGCCGCAGCTTCGTGTTGGTCGTTGGCCTGGCGCTGCTGTTGATCGTATGGTTCTCTTCGCGGCAGATTCGGGCGATATTGACGCCGCTGGGCCATCTTGCCGCCGCCACGCGGCATATTGCAGCCAACGACTTCAGCGCACGCGTCGACGTGAATTCGGCCGATGAATTTGGCGAGCTCGGCAGCGCATTCAATTCCATGACTGGTCGACTCGGCCGTCAATCGCAAATCTCGCGGGCACACGCCGATATCGACCAGATGATTCTCGGGCGCGAGGATCTGAAAGGTATTGTCGACGCAACGCTCCGCCAGTTGCAAGTGCTGATGCCGGCATTTCGAGTATATGCCGTGCTCCTTGATCGCATTGAGCCTGCGGTGGGCCGCCGTTTCTCATTGGATGGTGAATTATCTGGCAGCAGCGCGAACGCGCCAAGGATGGACTCCGTTCCTGTTCCGCCATCGACACGTCCGGATCTCTCGATGCCGATGCTAACGCTCCGCAAACCGTTGGCCAGTGAACCCGATTGGGCGCGCCCGTCAGGCGGGGCGGACATGCCGCCAACGGCCACGCAATGGATTTACCCTCTTGTTTGGGGGCAGGCGGCTTGCGGTTGGTTACTGATCATCGCACCGGATGCCAATGTGATCAGCGATGACGAACGCCGCATGATCAGCGATCTTGCAGGCCGGCTGGCGTTGGCTGTTGCGTCGGTTTGGCGCGATGACGAACTCTATCAGCAGGCGCACTACGATTCGCTGACGGGCCTGCCCAATCGACTGTTGTTCGGCGACCGCCTGCAACGTGAACTTGCGCGCGGCAAGCGCGAATCCCGGACCAGCGCGGTCCTGTTCGTCGATCTTGATCATTTCAAGGCGGTGAACGATTCGCAGGGGCATGGCGCCGGTGACTTTCTGCTTTGTGAAGCGGCGAGGCGCATCGCTTCCGCCATTCGCGAGAGCGACACGGTGTCGCGCCACGGCGGCGATGAGTTCACCGTGCTGTTGTCTGATATTCATGAACATCAGGACGCGTTGCGTGTTGGCGATGCCATTGTCGCCGCTCTCAGCAAGCCATTCACGGTGGCGGGTCAGGATTGCTTTCTCTCCGCATCGGTCGGTATCGCGATTCATCCGGACAATGGATTGTCGGTGGAAGAATTGCTCAAGAATGCGGATACCGCGATGTATCGTGCCAAAGCGGCGGGGCGCGGACAATCGATGTTCTATGAAGAGCGGATGAATGCCGCGGCCATTTCGCGGATTACCATCGATCGCGAATTGCGGCATGCGCTGGAGCATGGCGAGCTTGAACTCTTCTACCAGCCGCAGGTGTCGATGGTGAACGATCGTGTAGAAGCGGCTGAGGCGCTGATACGCTGGAATCACCCACGGCGCGGCTTGCTGGGGCCGGGCCAATTCATTGCCGTGGCGGAAGAAAGCGGATTGATCAACGCCATTGGCCGCTGGGTGATCGAGGAAGCTGCGCGACAGATTGTCGCGTGGCGGCGAGATGGATTCGTCATCGAGCGATTATCGGTCAATGTCTCGGCGCGGCAATTTCGTGAACCCGACTTTGTCGAACATATTCACGCGCACGTGATCGCGCCCGGACTCGCGTCTTCCATCGAGTTTGAGATCACCGAGTCGGCCATGCTGGAACGAATGGATTTGCTTGAAGAAAAGCTGAAAGTAATCGCCGATGCGGGAAGCACCATCGCGCTGGATGACTTTGGTACCGGGTTTTCGTCGATGGCCTATCTGAAAAAACTGACGGTGCATGTGGTGAAAATCGATCGCGCCTTTGTGGAAGATATCGACAAGTCGGCGGAATCGCTCGCATTTGTCGAGGCCATCATCGCGATGGCGCATGCGCTCGGGAAGACCGTCATTGCGGAAGGTGTTGAAAATGACGAGCAAGTGCGATTGCTGGGTGAGCTGGGCTGTGACTTGCTACAGGGCTATCGATTCAGCAAGCCGCTGCCGGGCGCGGCCTTTGTGGCGTATTCGACGACGTTTGGGCGTTCGTGAGCTTCAGTCAAGTATTTGACGAATGAAAATTGCAGGGCGTCATTCGTGTCGCAATGCCTCGATCGGGTCCATTTGCGCGGCGCGCCTTGCCGGGAAATACCCGAACAGCACGCCGATACCCGCCGAAAACAGGAAAGACAACACATTAATGGTCGGGTCGAACAGAAACGGTACGCCCATTGCACCCGCCAGCACGATCGATGCACCCGCCGCGATGACGATGCCTACAATGCCGCCCAGCGCCGCCAGCACCACCGCTTCGATCAGGAACTGCAGCAGCACTTCGCGTTCCAGCGCGCCGATGGCGAGCCGCAGCCCGATCTCGCGGGTACGTTCGGTCACACTGACGAGCATGATATTCATGATACCGATGCCGCCCACCAGCAGGCTTACCGCGGCCACGGCGCCGAGCAGCGTGGTCATCACCTGCGTGGTACCTGACAATGTTTCGGCGAGTTGCTGGGTGTCGAGAATGTTGAAATTGTCGTCGTCGCCCGCGGCCAGCTTGCGGCGCTCGCGCAGCAGTTGCCGCAGGCTTGCTTTCAGGCGCGTGCTGTCGCTGCCGTCCTGCATCGACACCAGCAGGGTGTTGACCTTCTGGTTACCGGTGACGCGGCGCTGCAGCGTGTGCAGCGGCACCAGCACGGAATCGTCCTGATCGTTGCCCATTGCGGCTTGGCCCTTGGACGCGAGCACACCGATCACTTCGCAGGAGAACTGCTTGATCCGCAACTGTTCACCGAGGCCGTTGCGTCCACGCTCACCGCCGTAGAGTTCCCGCCGCACTGTCTCGCCGATGATGCAAACGGCGGCGCCGGAGGTTTGCTCGTCGTCCTCGAATTCGCGCCCGGACGCAAGCTTCCAGTTACCGGTAATGAACCATGCATTGGTGCTGCCGGTAACGCTGGTGGACCAGTTGCGGCCATTCGCGATCACGGTGACGCCGGCGCGCGCTTCGGGCGCCACCGCCGCGACGCCACCGATCTGCGCCTGGATTGCATCGGCATCGGCTTCTTTGAACGACGCCGCGCCACCCCCGCCGCCGCCGCCGGGTCCCTGGCGCTGGCCGGAGCGCACCTGCAGCAGATTCGTGCCGAGGCTTGAGATCTGCATCTGCACGGCCTGCGTGGCGCCATTGCCCAGGGTCACCATGGTGATCACGGCGCTCACGCCGATGACGATGCCGAGGATGGTCAGGAACGAGCGCAGCAGGTTGCGGCGAATCGAGCGTAGCGCAAGAAACAGGGTATTGAGTAACATCAGGATTTCTCGACCGCCTTCGCGGCCAATGGTGCCGGTCGTGCTGTCGGTGCCACCGGCGCCTGATGCGGATTTGGGCCATCGCTGTCAATGAGTCCATCGACAAAATGCACCAAGCGTCGCGCGTAGGCGGCCATGTCGGATTCGTGCGTGACCATCAGCACGGTAATGCCATGATCCACGTTCAGTGCCCGCAGCAGTTCCATGATTTCCCGGCTGCGCTGCGTGTCCAGGTTACCAGTGGGCTCGTCGGCCAGCAGTACGGCAGGTTCGGTGACGATGGCGCGAGCAATCGCCACCCGTTGCTGTTGTCCACCGGACAGTTCGGCCGGCGTGTGGTGCTCCCAGCCACCCAGTCCGACCGATTTCAATGCCGCCGCGGCGGCCGCGTGGCGCATCGTTGCGCTTTCGCCGCGGTACAGAAGCGGCAGCTCGACGTTTTCCTGGGCGGACGTGCGCGCCAGCAGATTGAATCCCTGAAACACGAAGCCAAGATAGCGGCGCCTCAACCGCGCACGCTGGTCTCTCGACAAGGCTTCGACATGCGCACCTTGAAACAAATAGTGTCCCGCGCTAGGGGTATCCAGGCAGCCGAGAATATTCATCGCCGTCGACTTCCCCGATCCGCTCGGGCCCATGATGGCGATGAATTCGCCGGCGCTGATATCAAGGTCGATGCCCTTCAACGCCATCAGCTCGGCCTGCCCGCTGCCGTACACCTTGGTCACGCCGCGCATCTGGATCAGCGGTGTACCGGCGGCGACACGTGGCGCGGCGGTGGTTCGCACGGGCGCCATTTTTTCTTCGGGTGGAACAACGTTCATTTCGTCGCCGCTGTTTTTTGATCGGTAATCACCAGCATGCCGGCCTCGAGTTCGCCACCGGTAATCTCGGTCATGCGGCCGTCGCTAATTCCAGGGACCACCGATACCGCGACTGCGACATCGTCGCGCAATACCCACACCTGCCGCGCCGCCGCGGTGCTGCCACCGCCCGGGGCTGAACCGCGGGTGTTGCCCCGGGGGCATGCGTGGCACCAGGCTTGCAACAATGCCGCTCTTGGTGGTTGTCTTGCTTGCGCTTGCGCCCGCGCCAGTACCCGCGGCGGCTGGCACGCTGGCGGGCGTGAACCGCAGCGCGCTGTTGGGCACCAGCAGTACGTCCTTGCGCTGCGTCGCGGTAATGGTTGCGGTGGCCGTCATGCCGGGTCGCAGGCTCAAGTCGGTGTTGTCCACACCCAGGTACGTGAGGTAAGTGACGACATTGTCGGTGATGGTTGAGCCGAAAGCCACGCGGGTGATTTCGGCCGGATACTTGCGGCCCGCGTAGGCGCTGACCGTGAAGTTGGCTTTCTGGCCGATGGCCACCGTCCCCACATCAGCCTCGTCGACGTAGACCTGCAAGCGCAACTGCGAAAGGTCTTCGGCCACGGTGAATAACGTGACGGCCTGCAGCGACGCGGCAACCGCATTGCCGGGGTCCACGCTGCGCGTCAGTATCACGCCGTCAGAGGGCGCGCGGATCGATGCCTTCGACAAATTTGTCTCGTCGGTGGACAGCGCCGCCTGCGCGTCGGTGACGCCGGCGCGGGCGCTGGCTTCGTCGGCCTTCGCGCGTTCGACGGTTGCGCGCGCGGTATCGAGCTCGGCCTTGGACGGCACTTTGCCTCCGGACAGGCGGGCGACTTCCTCGAACCGGCCCAGGTTGGCGGTGGTTTCTTTCACCGTCGCGGCAGTCTGTGAAACCTTGGCATTCGCGGCGGACACCGCGGCGCGCGAGCGCACGATCTGGTCGCGCAACTTTGCGGTATCGAGCTCGACCAGCACCTGGCCCTTCTTGATTTTGTCATTAACGTCAACATTGACTTTCAGCACCGTGCCCGACAGTTCGCTGCCGATGTTGATCGAACGCGTCGGCTGCAAGGTGCCGTTGGCCGTGACGGTCAACGTCAGGTTGCCGCGGGCAACAGGCTGTGTGCTGTAGCTTGGCGCGGCGTTGGCGGTCTGGTTGAATTGCCAGTACCACACGCCGGCGGCGATCAGCAGGACCAGTATGACGCCTACCCATAGTGCACGACGGCGATACCAGGCTTGTGACGCCGGTTCGTCGAGCAGAGCGGCAAGATTGGTCTTTAGCTTCTGGCCAATGGAGGGTGCGTCCGCTGCCACGGGCGGAGCAGCAGCCGGGGGTGGAACATTCGCGGCAGGCGTCACGACAACGGGAGGCGGTACGGCAACGGAAGGTACCGTGGGTGAAGCGGGTGGCGTGGGCGTGCTCATGAACGGGAAGTCCGGTTGTCGGTTGAGGTTGCGGTCGAATTGTCGCTATCGGCGCGCCATCCGCCGCCTAGCGCCTTGTACAGGCGAACGTGATCGGCACCAAGTTCGGCGCGTGCGCCCGCCACGCTGTCCTGGGTGTTGAGCTGCGTACGCTGGGTTTCGAGTACGGCCGGGAAGTCCACCAAACCACTGCTGTAGCGCTGACGCGCGAGCTGCGCGGCATTGGCCGCCGCCTCGGCTGCCAGCTGTAAACGCAGTAAACGTTCGCGCCCGCCGCGTAGCGCGACCAGTGCGTCTTCAACGTCCTTGAGCGCCGCCAGCACTGCCGCCTGGTAGGCGACGCTGGCTTGTTCGAGCGCGGCCTGCTGCGCGCGCACCTGTGCACGGCTGGCGCCCCCGTCAAATACCGGCATCGAGACGCTGGCCGCCAATGCGCTGACGACCGATGCGCCATGGGTCAATGCGCCGAGCGTCAGAGCACTTAGCCCCAACGAGCCGCTGAGTTTGAAATTGGGCAGACGCGCGGCATCGGCTTGCGCGACGCGTGCCAGCGCGGCCGTCACCTGGTGCTCGGCGGCACGCACATCGGGCCGCTGGCGCAACGTCTCCGCAGGAATGCCCAGCGCCACGTTGTCAGCCGTCTGCGGGACGACGCCGGCGGCTGCCAGCACCGTGGCCAAGGCCGCGGGTGGCTTGCCGGTCAGTACCGCGAGCGCATGACGGGTCTGTTCAATGCTGGTCTGCAATGCCGGCAACTGCGCGCGCGTCTGTTCAGTCTGGGCACGCGCCTGCTCGGTTTCGAGCGAAGTCACCAGGCCCGCCTGCAAGCGCCATTGCGTGATCTGCAGCGTCTCGAGCTGGCTGGCGAGATTGTCGCCGGCAATCGCCCGTCGCGCCTGCGCGCCACGTAGCGTGATGTAACTGAGCGCGACCTCGGCCGCGATTGAGACTTGCACGTCGCCGAGGCTGGCGGCGCTGGCCTCCGCGGTGGCGTTGCTGGCCGCCAGCGCACTGCGATTGGCGCCGAAGATGTCGAGCTCCCAACTTGCATCGAGGCCGGCCCGGAAATTATTACCGTTGCTGTGGCCGCCCGATGTGCTGTGCTGCGCCGACGCCGATGCACCGACATCCGGCCACAAACCAGCCGCCGTCACGTCACGCAGTGCGCGCGCCTGCCGCAGCGCTGCCTGTGCGCTCTTGACGCTGGTATTGGCTTGCAGGGCCTGGGAAATCAGACTGCTGAGCAGCGGATCATCGAAGCGCAACCACCACTGCGCCAGTGAGGCGCTGCCGGGCGCGGTGGGGACATCAGTGACAGACCAGGCGGCGGGAATTTCGACGACGACTGGCGCATAGCATTGTTGCGGCACAGACGCGCAACCCGACAGGGCAAGCGTCATGCTGATAAGTACGGGTGCAATGCGCCTGTTTTTCGCCGCTGCCACCGCCGCTGCTGGTGCATTACCGCGGCCGGCACGAAAGATAAAGGCGTTTTGTCTGGCAGCGGGCATCATCAATCCATCTTTGTCGGCGTATCGCGACCGTGGTGTTTACGATGGTTCAAGCAGGTTCAGGCTTCAGTGGCGCCGAGCCATCGTGTCACCCGCGTGGCGCGAAGGACTCCTGCATGATGCGTTGCGGTATCACCGCGGTCTGTGCGGTGGCGCACGGTGCGCCACCGCGCCAGTTCATACCAATCCGCGCGTTGTTGCCAGGATATAACCGAACACACACGACGTGAAGACGCCGATCAGCCCAGGCAGGATAAAGCTGTGGTTGATCACGTATTTGCCGATGCGCGTCGTGCCCGAACGGTCAAACTGGATGGTCGCGAGGTCGCTTGGATACGTTGGCAGGATGTAGTAGCCGTAGGAGGCCGCCGCGAATGCAACCACGTAACCCGGTGGCACGCCGATCGAGAGCGCGACGGGAACCATGGCGCTGACCGCCGCCGCTTGTGAATTCACCAGCTTCGATACGATCAGCAAAGCAAGCGCGTAAGTCCACGGCTGTGTTTTCACGACGTCCGCCAGGGCGGCCTTGATCTGCGGGAGATTCGCTTCGAATACCGTATCGGCCATCCACGCGACGCCGAATACCGCGACCACGGCGATCATGCCGGCGCGAAACACCTCGTTCTTGGCGATCGCCGTCGGATTGGTCTTGGTGAAGATGATGATGAAGGCACCGGCCATGAGCATGAACATCTGGATCGCCAGCACCATCGACAGCGGCTTGCCGCTCACCAGCGGCCGCATTGAGGGAACCGCACCGAGTGTCGCGACGATCGCGATGGCGCCGATGAATATCCACATCGCTGTCCATTGATTCGCCGACAGCTTCTTGTCGAGCAACGTCGTGGTATCGCCATACACAAATTTTTTGGCCTCAGGGTCGGCAATGAGTTTCTGAAATTCCACGTCCTTGTCGAGATCCTTGCCGCGGAACCAGCTGAAGATGCCGATCATCAGCACGCCCGCCAGCGTGGAGGGAATGGTGATCGACAGCAGCGTGACGAAATCGATGACCGGTGAACCCGCCGGCGCCTTGGCGAGGAACGCCACCAGTGAAACCACCGCGACCGACACGGGGCTCGCCATGATGCCCATCTGGCTCGCGATCGACGAACCCGCCATCGGCCGCTCGGGCCGGATGCCGTTCTTGATGGCCACGTCATAGATGATCGGCAGCATTGTATAGACGACGTGCCCGGTACCACAGAGCATCGTCAGCGTGCAGGTCGTGAACGGCGCGAGGATAGAAACATATTTCGGATTGCGCCGCAGGATTTTTTCCGCGAGTTGGAGCAGCACGTCGAGTCCGCCGGAAGCCTGGAGCGTGGCGGACGCAGCCACGACGGCCACGATGGTGAGTATCACGTCGACCGGCGGTTTGCCCGGGGGAAGCTTGAAGGCAAACACCAGAACGACGATGCCGATACCGCCCAGCAAGCCCAGCGCGATACCGCCTTTTCGTGCGCCGTAGAACAGGCAGGCGAGGATGAGTACGATTTGCAGGAAGAATTCCATCTTGAAACCTCTTTACTTTCTCTTTGACATTTAGTCTTTAGCGGCGTGCACGTGAAAACACGATCCAGCACTCGATTCACAACATCAAGTTTGATGAAAGTATTCTGTGCTTCGCAGAAATTCAGTTGTTGCGCTGCATCAATAGCCGCTCATGTTGCGCGCTTACGAGTTCTGAAGGACGGACCACCGTCGCTTCGAACGGACTCGCGGGTGCATTGCGCACCGGCACGTCATGCGGCATTGTTGCTGACGATTGCTCAAGCAACAGTTTGGTCGCGACGCGTTCTCGCGGCATCGGCGATGCAATGTGTGATATGCGATGTGCGATATCCATTGCCGCCGGGCGCATGGGTGATTGCCCCAATGTGGAATGAAACGCCAGCACTGGCGAGCCTTGCAGGTCATTTATGGTCTGAACGGCGCACCAGTGCTTGATCTACATGAAATTATCCGGCAGTGCCGCGGGCAATCGTACGTGCAAGGTGCGCACGCTCGCCACCGCCTGTCACACTTTACGGCGCGACGACACTCTTGGCGATACCGTCCAGGGCTTTCGAAATATTGCCGACCGGCTGTTCGCAAGCCGTGCCGTGGCGTTTAGCCAGCCACGCCGGATCGTTATAGCCAAGCATGACGCTGCCGTCCGCTGCCTGCCACACCAGCATCTTTAGCGGTAAATCAATGCCCATCGATTGCGCGCACTCCATCAAGGGTGTTCCGCCGTTCGGGTTGCCGAAAATAAATACTTCCGTCGGGCGCAATGTCTTGTCGATTTTCTTCGCACCGGCAGCGTGATCGATGCGCGCAAACAGCGTGAGCTTGCGGGCTTCAATGGCAGCAGCCAATCGCGTGCCCGTTTCGGTTGCGCTGTGCGCGCTTTTCAGCTCGATCAATCCATCCGCCGCATTGGCTCCGTTGGCGATTGCGCAGAATATGGATACCGCCACTATTCTCTTCATCTTCAAACTCCTTCAGTTTCGTGAATGGATCGTGTGTGAAACATTTCGTGTACAAAAAATCATCGCGCGGCGCAAAGAAATCAATGTGCTCGTCCGGTACGCACTTCGGCCGCGATGATATCCCTGACCACGTCCGCCAGATTGACCGGCGCCGGCCGGTCATCGAGTTCAACCACGACCAGATAGCCCTGGTCGATGCCACCGCCGGTGAACGCCTTGGCGAGCGTGAGTTGATCGCTATGCATCAGCCGGCCATCGGACTTCGACCAGTATTCCATTGCCACCAGGCAGCCCGCAGACGGCGTGCCGGGATAGTACGGGCTATTGCGATAGTACTCGGGGTTGATGGTGGTGCCGTGCAACAGCATGTCATCTCGTCCGGCCAGGCCCGCGAGCCACGCTTCCTTGAACGGAAAGTAGCCACGCCATGCCGGCGGCAAAAAACTCTCGTAGCGCGCTTCGCTCCAATCCGCGTTGATGTCGATGTAGGCGTCGCTGTGTTCGTATTCCGCGATGGTCGCTTCCTTCGGTACCTTGGCATGCAGATAAGGCGTGGGGCCAATCCACTGATTGGTGGCGGTGCCGGCGCCAACGATGGTAAACAGCCCCTGCGGCGTATTGCCGTTGGTGATCGTACCTGGCAGATTGCTGAGTGCGAGAGCAAGATGCGCGATATTGAAATAGCTGCCATCGGCGTTGCGCACGAAGCGACCATCCGCTCCGCGCACCATCGCGAGCCCTATGCGTGTGCGATCGGGCCGCTGGAAGCTGAATATCACCGGCAGTCCGGCGCGGAATGGCGCGGCGAGAAGATCGGTGAGCGGCGGTCGCGCCAGGCGTTCGGTGGCGACATCGACGGTGAGCGTGTGATCGAGCGCGATGAGACGCGGCTCACTCGCCCATTCGGGAAAACGCGCGAAGAGTTTCGCGCGCAGGCGAGCGCGAAGGCCGGGCTCATTGATCGCGGCGTCGGCTTTCAGGATCGCGTAAGTGGTGATGGCGAACTCGCGCGGCGTATTGATGCGATCGAGCAGCGGTACCAATGCAGGCGCCGATTCGCGCGCATACATTGTGTAGGCGGCGGACAGCACGTCACGCTGAAAGTCGACTGGCTTTTGGTCGATATCAATCAGTGCATTCTGCAAAATCCCCAAGCCCTGCGCGCGATCGGCATTGAGAAAAGCGATCGCCCACAAGGCGCCTGGCGCGCCATTTTCTTCGCCGGCGCTCGTGGACATGAATTGTTGCGAAATGCCAACCCGAATTTTTTCGTCGCGCTCGGCAATGGCGGCGCGTTCGCCATCGATCGAAGCGATTGGCGCGACAAAATCCGCCGGCCGGTAGCTGGCGATTTCGGCGGGCGAGTGGCGTTTTTCGCCGATGATTCCGGCGCAACCAGTGAGTGCGGCAAGCAGGATGACGCTTGGTAATTTGAACGAATGCATGTTTTTGCCGTTGGGATTGTGAATCGCGCCGTGCATCGCGCGAGTCATATTGCGGCATTGTAGCGGGAGTGCAATATATCGATAAACACTAGCGCTGGCGCGGCTCACCGGCCATTTGTGCCATGAGAGGCTCGCCAGTGCTTGAGTTTTCAACTCTGACTGGCTGAAGCCCTCATTGTGCGGGCGTCAATGGGCGGGCGCTGTCTCCCCGCACACTGACGACATCTCGCAGGACAGGTTCAACGCAGCCATACCCGTCCTACGCCGGCCAATCGACGACGACGGCCAACCCGCCGAGCGTGCTCGACCGCTCAACGCGCACCACAGCGTGATGCACCGCCGCGATGCGTCGCACGATCGACCAGCCCAATCCACTCCCGCCCTGTCCGCTGCCGATCACGCGGAAGAAGCGCTCGCCCAGCCGCGCGATATTTTGCTCGGTCATGCCCGGTCCGCTATCCTCGACCTTGAGTTGAACATGCGCGTGTTGTTTTGCCACGGCAATTTTCACTACTGCGTTCGGCGGGCTGTAGCGGATCGCATTGTCGACAAGGTTTCGTACCAGCACAGCAAGCAGCGTTGCATCTCCCTGCATTTGGCACGGTTCGGGCGCGTCGACTTCAATCGCCTGCAGTTTGTGGATGGCCTGCGGCGCAACGTCGGCGACCACGCGTCGGACCAGCGTACTCAGGTCCAGCGGCGTTGCGGGCGGTGCGGCGCCTGCCTCCAGTCTGGAGAGCGTCAGCAATTGCTCGACCAGCCGGGTGGCGCGATCGCAGCCTTCCAGCGTCGCCTCCAGCGCGTGGCGGCGCAATCCAACGTCCGCTTCGCCAAGGGCAACTTGCGCCTGCGCGCGGATCGCCGCAATCGGCGTGCGCAGTTCGTGGGCGGCATCGGCCGTAAAGCGGCGCTCGGATTCCATCAACTCCGCGATGCGCGCAAACAACCCATTGAGCGCATCGAGCATCGGTGTCATTTCCGACGGCGCATCGGCAAGCGTGACCGGGTGCAGTGCCTGTGGCTGGCGTGTTGCCAGCGTGTCGCCGAGCTTTCGCAAGGGCGCCATGCCGAGTCGAACCGCCCACCAGATCGCCAGCGCCAGCAGCGGTAGCGCCACCAGCATCGGCCAGAGCATGCTGCGCAGTGCCGCCCACAGGATCGAGTCCCGCGAATCCATTTGCTCGCCGACGTACACCTGCACATCGCGTTTGCCGCCGTGCGTCGCAAACACGCGCCACGCCGTGCCGTCCATTTGCACGGTCTTGAAACCGGATTTGAAATGTTCATCCGGCGCGATCATGGGCGCGGCGGGCGCATTGGCCGAGCGCAACAGCAACTGGCCTTCGTGGAAAACCTGGAACGCCACTTTGGGGGAATAGCGATGAAGTATCGGTGCGTCGATATGCTGGTCGTCTTCGTCGATCTCGTGTGCTTGCTGCACTACCAGCAACGCCGCGGCCTGCGCGAGGTGACTGTCGAGCAGCTCGTCCAGCTCGTGACGCACATCGATCCAGGTCATCGCGGCCGTGGCCAGCCAGACGCCCACCACCAGGCCCAGCACCAGCACCAGCAGCCGGCCTTGCAGCGAGCGCGGGAGCTTCATGTTTTCGATTTCTCGCGCAACAGCATATAGCCCACGCCGCGTACCGTCTGGATGAGCGCGGCGCCGAGCTTGCGCCGCAGGTGATGGATGTGGACTTCGATTGCGTTACTCTCCACCTCCTGGCCCCAGCTATACAGATGCTGTTCAAGCTGTTCGCGCGACAGCACGCGGTCCGCATTGAGCATCAGCGCATGCAGCAGATCGAATTCGCGCGCCGGCATGGTGACCGGCACGCCCGCTTGCAGAACGGCACGTGCAGCCGGATCCAGCACGACGTCTTGTGCCGTCAATTGTTCCTGCGGCTGCCCGTGCGCGCGGCGCACCAGCGCACGCAGCCGCGCCGCCAGCTCGTTGAGGTCCACCGGCTTGATGACGTAGTCGTCAGCACCGACGTCGAGGCCACGAATACGATCGGGCACCGCATCGCGCGCGGTCAATATCAATACCGGAATGGTGATTCCGGCACGACGCACCGCGGCAAGCACGTCCATGCCATCCTTCAGCGGCAGGCCCAGATCAAGGACCGCCGCCGCGTACGGCTCCGCGCGCAGTTCGCGCTCTGCCGCGTCCCCGTCACGCACCCAGTCGACCAGGAACCCGAGCTGGCGCAAGCCGGCCCGCAGGCCATCGCCTAACAGCGGGTCGTCTTCGGCAAGGAGTATTCGCATGGATGGAATTGTGTCACGTAAGCCGCTAGTCGCGATGGCCATCGCCATGCCGGGCATTCGCGGCGGCTACCGGCACGTCGGCCAGGCCGGCGCCGGTGGGGGCGTTCTTCCATTGCGTCCACCAGAAGCCCACCACAATCACCAGCATCAACGCCGCCACGATGCGCCAGGCATTGCGTACACCTTCCTCCGGCCGGCCCGGCTTGCGTCCGCTGATCATCGCGCCGATCAGATTTTCGCGGTGCAGCCAGCTGCTGACCAGTGCGCCAAGAATATGCGCGCCCACCAGTGCCAGCATCACGTTGGCCGCAATCTCGTGGCCCTCTTCGAGCCACTTTCCACCTAACTCGTTAAACGTTGCCCAACCGGATGCCGTGATCACAACGGTCAGCCCCAGCAACGCCACAATCGCCAGCGCGCCGGCAGGGTTGTGCCCCGTGTGATGTTCAGGCTTGCCCTGCAGTATTCCGCGGACGTAGGCTACGACGGCAGAAGGGCCGCGCACGAAGCTGGAAAAGCGGGCATAACGCGTGCCCACCAGGCCCCAGAGAATACGAAACGCCACCAGCCCGGCCATGGTATAGCCCAGCGTTACGTGGACCATTCGCCAACTCTCACTCTCGGCCGTGAGCCAGGCACCGGCGAAGCTCGCCACCATCAGCCAGTGGAAGAGCCGCACGGGGGCGTCCCAGACGAGTATCTTGCGGCTCGTCTTCTCATTGGCGGTTACGTCAGAGGGGGATGCGGATACTGTGTTCATTGAAGTCTCCTTTGTCGGCTTGGGGGTGGCAGGCGGCGCAGTTGGCGGCACTTTTCACGGCAGGACGTTTCCACGCGGGTGCCGGAACCTCGCGGTGCTTGCCGACGAACCATGCAGAGAGGGTGAGGCGATCCTGAGGCGGCTCTTCACGCACGCGCTTGTAGGTCCCGGCATTGGCGGCGAGCCAGGTGGAAAGCTCATTCACGGTGGCCGGATCGAGCGAAGCGTCGGCGCCGTAATGTTTATTCAAGTTGCTCATCACACGGTTCCATGAGGCGGCCGGCAGCATGCCCGGCGGATACGCGGTATGGCAGGACGCGCATTCCTGCTGGTACGCAGGCAGTAGCGGCGCACGCGGCGTGCGCCTGTCACCGTCGGCCAATGCCGCGTTGGCGAAACTGAACGCAGCGATCAGGCCAAGAAAAATCTGTTGAAGGGAAATACGCTCTGGATGAGGCATGTCGGGTTCTCCTGATGAAGGTGTCGGAACAGGGGTTCGGCGATCAAGGCTTGAATGTAAGCAACCAGCTCAGCACATCGGCCTTTTCGCCGGCGGTGCATTCGCGTCCCATCACGTCATTGCAATTGCGGCGGAACCACTTCTCGGTTTTCAAGGCGTCGGTAAATCGGTCCACGTTGAACGCCGGCGCCAACGCGCTGATCGCTTTGCCGGTCGCCGCATGCTTGCCGGGCTGGGTAGGCACGGCGCCGTGGCAGGAAAAGCAACTCCATTCCTTGCCGTGGCGCGTCGTAAAAATCTCCCGGCCGCGCGCGGGTGAGGGCGGCGCACTGGCCTGCGCGGCATAGCCGGCCAGTAATTCGGCGGGAGTGGCCGCGCTCGCGGTCGCGACAGCGGACGCGAGGGCGCCGACGATAAATGTGGCAGTCAGGATTCGGGTAATGATCGAAATATTCATGGCAGCTCCTTGTGGGTACGTTGCCATGGTGAATCCTGTGCCTTAGGGTTTTCTTAACGCAATTTTCGCGATAAGCCAGCCTTAAGCCACGGCCACGAAACTGAATGCTCCGATCCACTTCACCCAAGAGGAAATTCCATGGATGCATCGCTGCGTGTTTTTGTCAGCCAGTATGTTGGCGCTGTTGTTGCCGCGCTGATGCTGGTTTTTGTGGTCGCGTTTCTGTCGATGCCGTTTACGCTGGGCGGTCATCCCGGTGAGGCGCGGCCTGCGAGCGCGACGGCGGGGCAGCATATGAGCTGATCGGTTGATTCAATTGTGTGCTTTGCGCGTGACGTGCAATGTTCCGATGCGGCGCGCGGACGCGGAACTTCAATGAGAAATACCGGTAACTACTTCAACGGGAATCTTGTTGGAGGACGGCTTTCGCCCCGTTTTTGCGAGGGCCTGATTTTGTGAAAGCATAGGTTAGGGAACGAGCGCTTTCTTTCAATTCAATTTTCCGCGACTATCCATTCTGCGCAGTCAAAGAACCAGAAAGCGGGCACTCAACGATTGAAGTAAAAGGTGTGACCCAGATTGCCGGGGCACGCGGTCTCAATGGATGGGTTGCACAGTGGATTGCATTAGTTAGCCCCCTCGATTGGTACCCTGCCATCAGCGTCTGGATACTTTCCAGATGCAATAGTGCTCTTTGCGTCCCGAGGAAATGGCCAGATATCAATGGCATCTCCTTCTTTTACCTTTGATTTGAGGTAGGTTTCGAACTTCGCAAAATCATCAAAGGCCAATGGCGTTGGTGCACGCGCACCGCAAAAATGCCAATGTAAGACAACAATGTCACCTACCTTCACTAAATGATTGCGCACAGCTTCCAAATTCTCTGGAGAGAGGATATTGGGCTCTTTGTTTGACCAATTTGAATTGTCGTAGTAGTCGGTCATTGTTTTGCAATCAAACGAATGGAGCTAAACGGCGCCGCTCTTTTGCGGCGCCCACCGACCGAAGGGAACGACCTTGAGCGACGAGTAGGGTGTCTTTTTCATGCCACGGCGAAGAAAACCACAGCCACTACTGGCAAGATAAACCCAATAAGCGTGGCAGTGATTCTGGTTCTGAATTTTGGGACGAGCGTCCATGCGTTAGCTGTCGGAACGAGAAGCGCCGCCGAATAGATGATTTGGTAGGCCATTGGGTCGGCGTTTCGCGTCAGTACATAGAGCGTTAACCAGAAAGCGACCACTGGTACGACTCACGCGAACCAAAGGCGCTGATGAAACTGAAGCGGAGTTGTTTTCTGCATGACAGCTAACTTGTATTCAGCGTGACAGTTTTGCATATTAGCTCGGGAAGCTGCCCGATTATTAACGACGGCGGGCCAATCGGCCGAAAAATGGCTTCCCGCTTGGTGAATGCCTTACCCCACCGCTGTTTGTACCGTATCAACTTCATGCGAAAAGCGGCACGCCGTCAACCATCAGCCGGGTCACGGATCAGCGTTAAAGCATTCGCGCAAACCTGATGTACATCATGCCGACTTGCCAGCGTCCGCATCGCGAGATCGAATATTTTGACTTCTCCGCAAAATCGGCGTATCTCAGAAATTTGTTTTCGCGCATTTCCCCCAATCGCGCGGTCAGAATGCTGTTGCGCGAACCGCGCAAGTATTTTGGCTGGCGCGAGTTTGCAGGACGTTTTTCGTATGTCACATGCTCAATCTACCCAAACGGAGGAACAAATGAAAAAAATGCTTTACGTCGCTTCGCTGGTGTTTGCCCTGCTGCCCCACGCCGCTGCCGCGCAGAGTGTCTTTGATGGAACCTGGAAAACGGACATCAAGACCATCGACTATCCGGCTAAACCGTCCGTCTACGTATTTAAGGATGGCATGTACGAATGCAAGACTTGCGCGACGAAGGTGCTCGTCAAGGCGGACGGCAAGGACCAGAAGGTCGAGGGTGATCCGTATGCCGATACCATCGCCGTGAAGATCATCGACACCCATCACGTTGAGATCACCAGCAAAAAGGCCGGGAAAGTGGTGGGACAAAGCAAGTTTGCGGTGTCGACCGATGGCAATTCGATGTTGCGCGATTATTCGAACCATTCGGCGGGCAATGCTGAAGTAGTCAAGGGCGTGACGAGCTACGCACGCGTGGCATACGACAAGACAGGTTCGAACCAGATGTCGGGTTCGTGGCGCGCGCAAAAGGCCGACAAGCTATCCGACAACGGCTTGAAGGTTACCTACAAATCAGAAGGCGCCATGATGAATATGTCGACCCCACTGGGCGAGTCGTACAGCGCCAAGACCGATGGGACCGATGCCCCTTACAAAGGCGACCCGGGGACGACCAGTGTCGCCGTAAAAGTGCGCAAGAATACCCTGGAGGAGACCTTCAAGCGCGATGGCAAGGTCATCGGCATGTCAAAGATGGAGGTTGATGCAAAGGGCAAGTCGGCAAAGGTCGACTGGATTGACAATCTGACGAAAACAAACGGCAACTATGTGATGGTGAAACAATAGTTGTCTGGCAGGCTGCTAACGCATCAGGCAATAGGCAGCACACCCCGATCCTTCCGCTGCCGGCAAGGGAAGGAATGGGGGTGGCGCATCGCGCAGCCAGTGCCCTGTACTTCCACACAGCCCATTTATTGTGCGCCTTTTGATCTGAATCACTAGTTGAAAGCTGGAAAACGTGATACTGGGCGTATGGTGAAAAATCTAAATTTCAGGGACATGTAATGAATACGTGGATTGCGAGCGGGGCGTTTGCCCTGCTTTTTTTGATGTCAATTGGAATGTTCTTTTTTGTCGTCACACGGGGTGCGTTGCTGATGCGCGGATTGTCATCCGGCTCCGGCAGTGAAAAATCGCATGTCTATCCGATTTACTCGAACATGCGGCTCATCAAGATGGTTGATTTCCAGCCCATCATCTCGGCAATCCTGCTGTTTCAATATCACCGGCTGGTGGCGAAAATCGTTGCCGGGCTGAAGGCGTCCGACCTGAAAGACAAGCGCGTGCTGATTACCTCGTGCGCGTTTGGCAACGTCATTCCGCAGGTGGTAAAGGCGGCTGTCGATGCGGGTGCCGAGCGCGTCGTCATCGCGGACATTATTTCCAATGAGCTGGTGCACGCGAAAAGCAAGCTCGCTGATTACCCCGGCAAAGTGGATTACATCGAAGACAATGCCACGGCCATGAAACAGAAGGATGGTGTCGTCGATGCCAACGTCATTTTTTTCCTGCTTCATGAACTGCCGCATCACCTGAAGGGGCAAGCTCTTAGCGAAGCCGGGCGCATGCTCGCCCCGGGCGGAAAACTCTATCTGGCGGAATTTCATCGCCCGGAATTGTGGGTACTGCGCGCACTGAGCTGGACATACTTCAAGGTCTTCGAGCCGCTTGGTTTGGCGCTTTGGGATTCGCACGATCCGCTCGATTGCCTGGAGAACATGGGCGGTTGGACGTGTGAACGCACCACATATTTTTTTGGCAATTTCCAGATCATTACCGCGACGAAGCAATAGCCGCACAACGCCACACTCCTGCATCCGGGAAAGCTGCTATTTCCCAGCGTATTTCATCGTAGAACGCCATTTGGCGGGCTTGTCCGGCCACAATGCTGCCAGAGACCGCGCCAGTGCTGGAGTTTGCTATTCGCTTCAAACGCACAAAACGCGTGCGTGTGGCAAGCCCGCTGGCAGGGTTTCGTGCGCGTTTTCCCTCACTTCGCGCCGCACCTCCTGCATTTCGTCGGCATGCGGTTGGTTGTACGCCGGCATCGGGCTACCTTACCGTTGGCCAGCCATGTTGGCAGGCACATCCGGTCACGACCCTCCGCGCCGGGTGCCGGCTTTGCAGAAAGGAATGTCCATGCATTCTCACGATTCCCATCGAAACCGCCACCGGCGTCTCCCGCGCGATCTGACAAAATCGTTGGCGGCATGTTTGTGTGCGGGCGCGATGCTCTCCATTACACCGGCGCGCGCGCAAAGTGCCGACCTCGTCGATGTTCTGGTTCGCATGTTCATTCCCGGCCAGTCGATCAACGTGGTGGAGCGCTCGCCGCAACGAGAATTCAGGTTCCGGGCAAAGGGACCGGTCACGTTTACCGACGCGGAAGATGACATTGAACGGCTGGAAGGCCGCGTGTCCATTGTAGAAAAACGTGCGGGCCGGACACGGCGCATTGACTTCAGACCCGCTGGTGCGACCGGGGTCAAGCGGATTTACAAGGTGGATGGCCGCGAGCAGCCACTGGATGCGGAAGGGCGCCGCTGGGTGGCCGAGATGATTGGCTCCACGATGCGCGAATTGCCGCTCGATACGGCGCGGCGCGTTCGTCGCCTGCATGCCAGAGGCGGCGTGGCGGCGGTGCTGTCTGAAATCGAACTGATCCATTCCGACCACGCGCGCCGGGATTACAGCGAGCATCTGGCGAAACTGGGGCCGCTCGATGAAAAATCGCTGGACCGCTTTATCGCGGCGGTATCGCGAATTCATTCGGACTTTGAACGGCGGAGCGCGTTGCTGGTGGTGATAGGTACGCAAAAACTCCCACCCGCGCAACAGGTCGCTGTGCTAGGCGCCGTCGCGAAAATGCAATCCGCGTTCGAGCAACGGAGCGTGCTCGAAGCATTGGCGCCGAAGCTGGGTACCGAGCCCATCGTGGCCAGTGCGTGGCAATCCGCCATCGGCAAAATCCGTTCGGATTTCGAGGTGCGCACAATTCTCAAGGGTATGGCACGGCGCGACACGCTCTCGCCGGCGCATGCGGAAATGATACTGGTGGCAACAAGGAAGATCGAATCAGACTTCGAACGCGCGACGGTGCTGAAAGCCATGGTCAAGCATCTGGCTCATTCGGGCGAATCGTCGCGGGTGGAATTCTTTCGCTCCACCAACAAGCTCCACTCCGACTTTGAACGGCGCGGCGTGCTGACCGCGCTGCTCGAGAGCGGCGACCTGGACCGGAATGCCTATTTCCCGCTGTTCGATTCCATAGGCGCGATTCAATCGAGTCACGAAAAGCACGTCGCATTGCTGACGGCCGCGAAACAAATGCCGCGCGATCCTGAATTGGTGGCGCGTTACCGCGAAGTGGCGGGCAGACTGAGCGACCATGAGCGAGGCCAAGCCGAAAAGGCGCTTGACCGGTTGAAGCTATAGCGAATCGGCCAATGGGCTGTCGACAGCGGCACGGAATACACAGCCCCGAATTGCGAGGACTTCCGCCACGGCTCCGTCAACGAATACGGATGCCGATCACATCCGCCACGGGCCGCTCGATGCGAACGATTGGCACGCTGCTTGACGTATCAGAGGGCTGGTTGGCGATCGCAAACACACCTGTCCCCGGATCCTTCACAACGAGCGCGGTGCTGCCGCCGCCATCCAGATTCAACGCGTCGTTTGCCCCCAGCGTTTTCATGAGCTGGCCGAATTCTTCGAGCGTCACGCCGCGGCTCTGCTCCTGCCGGCCATCCACGGCGACAATCAAAAGCGTGTGGCCATCCGCGCTCAGGCCGACGGCACTTCGGGGGTGTCGCACGGCTTCCTTCGGACGGGCAATGACTTCCCCGGCGCGCAATATGATCGCGCTACCACTGACGGCATAACGCGTATTCGCGGGTAATTCCTGCGCGCTTTCCTGGAACGAAATCCTGCCATCGTCATGCACGATAAAAACGGCACGCAGGGTTTCCTTTACCGGTCGCGTAGCCAATTTGCCGCCGGAAAAATGCCAGCCTTCGGGAATGCCGCAGTTGCCGACGAAGTAGTGAACTTTTTTCCCCAGCAGCGTTCGTGCATTCGGCGCGGCAAAGAAACTTGCGTTGATGGTGAGCGCGAAATCACGCTTGCGAGCAGCGTTGCTAGTGGTGTCAAGTTGACCCACGCAGGGACCGTCGCCGTCCGGATCTCGATCATCGGCGAGAGCGACCTGCACCTCAACCCGCGGATCGCCGAGATCAACACGGGCCACCACGCCGGCCACCGGTCCGGGCAACGTGAATCGTTCGACCTTGAATGGCAATGGCGCGTCGGAAACAGTTGTTTGCGGTGCACTGCTGGTTGCGCAACCGGTCGCGAAAATACATAAGAACAATGGAGCGAGAAGAGATCGGGTTTGCATGTTGAGATGGGGGATGGTGAAGGTGGTAATTCTGAACGTGGCGGACGTGATGGCTTCACTTTGAACAGGCTGAAACGGTTCGAACGTTTCGCGAAACCGCCGGCACGACAAATTGCGCGCGCTATTGTTCGCTGATCCGCTTGAGGTTGGCCAAACCGGATTCGAAGTCCTTGCCGACCATCTTGTCCATGCTGACAAATATCGTCATCAATTTCGACATGAACGGGCTCGGGCCGAACATGGCCCATTCGATGTGCGTGGAATCGCCCCGGCGATGCAGCGTGAATTCAGTGATGTTGTGCGCTTCGAATGGTTTCAGGAAATCCAGCTTGATCGTGATTTTGGAGTAGGGCGCGGAGTCCGTGATCTCCATGCGTCCCATACCGACCTTTTTGTTGCCTTCCCACTCGTATATGGCACCCCGGCCGCTGGTGGCGCCGCTGAAAGTGCGCTTCACCGCGGGGTCGATCTTTTCCCAAGGCGACCAGGCACCCCAATTGTGAAAGTCGTCTATCTGCGCGAACATCTTTTCGGGTAATGCACTGATTTCGGCTTCGCGTTGAAGGCGGAATGTATCGGGTCTGGTCGCGGCGAAGGCAAGCAAGGCGACGATCAGTACGATCACAACGATTGCGGCGATCTGAAGCATGAAATCCTCCGTGGCAGGTTTGGGACACGCGACCTTGTATCACAATTTGCGTGAGCATGGGTTGAAGCCGCCATATGGTCGTCAGGCAGCATTTGGTTGATCGTCCGGTCTTCCACGGCAATGGCCTCATGCTGACGGGAAGCGACATATACTGCCACGTTGGCGATGTTCACAAAGGGATGACAAATGAGCGATGACACCAAAGCCTGTCCGGTCTGCGGCGAAACCATCAAGGCTGCCGCGATCAAGTGCCGCTTCTGCAATACCGACCTGGCAGCGTTCGCCGCCACGCGTGAAGCGGAAGCGGAGAGAGTGCTCTTTACCGGTCGCCCCGCCGTGATTTACAGCGCGTGGCAGTGGATCGCCGTCGTGTTCACGCTGGGCCTGGGCTGGATCTACTACTGGCTGAAGAGTCTAGGCACCCATTACGAAATCACTTCACAGCGGGTGCGCATCGAGCGCGGAATTTTTTCGAAAATCAAGGACAGCGTTGAGGTGTTTCGCATCGATCATTTCGATTTGCACAAGCCGCTCGGCATGCGCCTTGTCGGCCACTGCCTGTTGCATCTGCGCTCATCCGATTCCAGTTTTGCCACCGTGATCCTGTACGGCATTCCCGAGCTTGAAAAGCTTGCGGATAGCTTGCGCGAATGTTCATTGCGCGAACGAACGAGAAGACGCGTCACGACGTTTGTGCAGGCTTAGCAATCGATCGGTATCGCGACGTTTTTTTCGAGAACGAACCGGTCTCAAGGCGGCAGCAATTTCCACGCCCGCAGCAATGCCCGCAATGCCTCGGGTTTGTTGGTCGGTGCTGGTGAACCCGCCTGGTCCTTGGTATTGGTGCCGTGACAGGACGCACATACCCGCACTTCTCCCGGCTGCATCGTCAGCCACACACGTTCACGAACCACCGGGTTGCCGGCGGCATCGGTGGTCTGCCAGGCCAGTGCCCGCCGCGCGGGGACGAACGCCGCGGTGGAGCCATCGGCGGCAATTTTGACGCTGCCAATCGGGCCGCCAGGGTTGGCGGGATTCTTGCCATTGGCGTCGTGCATGGGTTGCGCGATCACGCGCCGTCCTGATCGCGAGTAGCCGCGAATCAGGTCGCCCTGATAAATCTGGAAATGGGCGATGTCGTAGGTCTTGCCACCTCCCGGCGCGACGGTGCTGACGCCACCCGGTACGCGCAGGTTGAATGGCTGCTGCAGATCCGCCCGATCGCGCGTGGTCTGGTTGCGTGTCACGATCATGGCGAGATTATTGTTGCGCAGCCACGAGCGAAGCGCGTTTTCATCGACCAGTTCTTCGGCGAACACCGCGCTTTCGGGCGGTTCCAGTGCGGGAGCTGGCCGGATGGGGCGTGTGCGCGCGACCACTTCAACGGCTTCCATTTCCCAAAGTTTCCCGTCGAAGGTTTGCAGCACATCCGGACTCCACCACGTGACGGCTTTCGTTACGCCGCCAGTCAATGAGGCTCCCGGCTGGTAGAGCCCGGTGGGAATGTCGAGCGTCAAAGGTTTCAACAGGAATTCGGTGATCAGCGAAGGCGTTGCCGATATCGCCGGCGTGTGACTCGCGATCAGATTACCGGAGGCGAGCGGCAGGGGATTGCGAAAGCGCCCACCCGGTGACGACAGCCCCACACCGGGCGCGGTCACATCGCTCAATACCATGCTTTCCGCGGAAAGACCGGGCGCACCGGTCAACTTGACGATCTGATCCGAGGTCAGCGATCCAAACTCGCGCGCGGCAATGCCGACGTAAGTGCCAGCGTTAACCGGATCTTCCCGCAAATGGAACAGGCCGCCATCCATGCGTACGCTTTTGTGATTGGCGTGCAGACTGTCGTTCGTGTAATAGGACAATGCAGGATCGGATGCGAAGGACGGTGGAATGTAGCCGAATGCAAGTTCGTGCCGGCCGACGTGATTGAGGGTCTCTTCCTCGGTCCCGTCTTCGTTCATTTGCCACGGCGTGAAAAAATTCGAGGTGTAGCCGTTGACCGCGCCAAAAGCAGCGCTCACGCTGTCGGCACGGGTCTCGGGAAATACTTCATTGCGATTACCCAGCGCTGCCGCGCCCGCGCTTTCGTCCGCATAGTTGAATGAACCATTGGGCGGGTTGGCGGGTGCGGCCCGGTCCGCATCGGCTTGCTGGTCCTGTTGCAGGTGATCCCAGCGGATGAACACCACGCGACCGTAGCTGTCGATGCTCGGCGAGAATGCCCCGCTGGGCGTGTGATTGAGCATCCGCAAATCGCCGGTCGCCGGATTGAGGCTCCAGATCCGCTGACTGTCGCGGTACTTTCATATTCATCCAGTTGCGGATAAAGATGGGCCTGGCCATTGCGCGGCCGATCCGACGTGAAGAGGATGCGATCGTCGGTGCCATAAAACGGCGAGACATTGTTGTACGTACCGGGCTGATTCGGTACTTTAACGATGCTGACACTCTGGCCTTTGCCGAGGCCGGAGACCTCGTAGATTTGCCAGAAATACGTGGCGACCTGGTACTGAGCAGTGGGCGCACCGACCACCATGCTGAATACCGCCTTGGACCCGCTCCAGTGCACCGTCGGTTCGCGCACGGCGATGGCGTTGGCGCCTTGCCTGCCGTCCATCCCGAATCCGGCTTCCTTGGTCAGATTGCGCAATGTTGCATCCGGATAGCGGATCATCAAGTCCCCGCCGCGCGCGACCGAGTCCATGCTGGCGCGATGATTGCCGAAGGTTGAGGCACGGCTGGCGAAGTCGGACAGAGTTGGAACCTGCGTGACAAACAGGATCGGGTTTGGCATCGGCCCGCCAACCGCCCTCATTCGCGATTTCGCTGCCGCGATGTCGGCGGCGTTGATTGCGCCTGTCGCGTTAAGATCAAATGGAAAATTCGCGGCGGTCGTCATCTGCCCGGCGCGCGTCTTCACAGCGCTCACGTCAATATTGTTCAGGATGCGTGTGCCGTCCACATCACCGACCATGAATGCGATGGAAGGTGTTGCATTCACGGCGATACCGTTTACGCTTGGCAGCGAAATGGTCACGCGTTTGTTGTCGGGCACCACAGTGAGTCGCACCACCACTTCGTTGCCGGTTATCGCCGGTGTTGCCGGAACGGTCGCCGCCACGTCATCAACGGCGGTGACCGCGCCGAATGAATTAATCGTCGCATTGAATTGAAAGACCACATCATGGCCCGTGCCAATGGCACGGGGCTCGACGCTGATCGCGCCGCCAATGGGAATGTTGCCATCGATGGAAATATCGAAGGGGCCGGCGGAGCCGTGCGTCTTGCGCGACTTCACGCCGATAAGGGTTAGCGGTGCCAGTGCCGACGGCGTGACATTCACCGGCGCGGATGCGGCGCCCGTGCCACCTGTACTGCTGGCGGTGACGGCGCAGTCGTAGGGTGTTCCATTCACCAATCCCGCAACCGGGATCGGTGCGGTTGCGCTGGTGCCGGTCACGGTGCCATTCCCGCCGCTTGGGATGCAGGAGGCTGTGTAGCCGGCGATCGGTGCGCCAGCGGATGATGCCGGCGGCGAGAAGAAAACAAATACCTGCGCATTGCCGGCAACGGCGCTGCCGATGAGGGGCGCAGCGGGTGCCTGTGATGCCGCGTTTCCCGCCGCACACAAAACCCGAGCATGCCAATGAGCGGCAGAAATTTTCTGAAAATATTCATGGGATCGCAAACCTCTTTGGCGGGCGCACTTCCCTGGCAAACCCGATCCGCAAGCCTACAACAGAGCCTGGAACCGATGCCAGAAAAAGAACGCGGACAGATTGGGCAACAAATCACCAGCACTATTGGCGCCATCCCTGCACCAACCCAACCGAGGTACGCGAAACCACTATTTTTTTGAATATGCCTGAACATTACCACAGGGCGCCACAGGGTGCCGGGCGATAGTAGTCGAGAATTGCGATGACCTGTGATCAAGGGTCGCGGCAAATCCCACAAGCGATATGCCTGACTGCTATGGAATGCGCCGGGCCGTCTGTTTTGCCCCGCCTTGTTCCAGCAAGAAGCTTCCTGCCTTGCCATCCGTAACATCGCCAAACGTCATGACGATCGGCGCGACCTTGGCAAAGAACCGCGTTTCACTTTCCGGAAAAATTTCAAACTCGCCTTGACCGGTGGCCTGCGCGGTGATTTTCCCGGCATTCACGCGCACAGCGATATTCATGGTCTCGCTGAGTTTGTAGCTTCCCGCGTAGCGTGCCAGCGCCTTTTCGCCAATAGCAACAATCCTCGGGAATTCGCGCGGTGCCAGGCTGTGCCGGCGGTCCATCAAGTGCAGCGCAATGTCTCTTAATTGAGTCGACGAATTCGTGACAATGAATACGCCCTCCTTGGCGGCGCGATCCACCATCAGCGAGCTTGAAGAGCCGAACGTGCCGCCATCGTGATTCATGATTTCGCGTTTGTCGAACGGCAATCGCATCCACGCAAGCCCGATCGGATTGATGCGCCCAGGGCCTTCTTCGCGCGTGGTGGTGGCAAGACCGATGGCGCTTGCCAGCGGCGATACGTTCAAACCGGCAATCGCCTCGATATAGCGCCCCATGTCGCCAGCTGTCGAGCGAATGGAGCCGGCGCCAGCGTGCGCGAATGGCAGATCCCACGCAGGCGTGGGAAGGCCGCGGGCATCGTGAGGCTGTGTCATGCGGTCAGTGAAGCGCTTGGGATCGCTGCTCGTGTTGGACATGTTCAGCGGCTTCAGAATGCGAGATCGCAGCAACGCCTCGAAACTTACCGTCTTGGCCGCACGCGTCAGCGCGTAGCCCAGCAATCCGAAACCAATGTTTGAATACTCGTACTGCGCATTACGCGCACGCACGGGTTTGAAGGACTCGAGGAAATCCAGAAGATTCTGCTCGGTATAGTCGGCGTAGGGGTCCTTCTGGTCCTTCGGTTGCATGTTGGTGGCTAGTCGCGGCAGGCCGGAGCGTTGCGTGGCCAGATCGACCATGCGAATCGGCGCGCCGGTCGAATCGCGCAACGTGAGGCCGTCGGGCAGGAACTTCTCGACCGGATCGTCAAGCTTCGCTTCGCCCTTCTCGTCGGCGATCGCCAGCAGCAGGCCCGTAAAGGTCTTCGTCACCGAGCCGATCTCGAAAAGGTCATCCGCCTTTACCGGCGTGCTGCCGCGCGCGACACCCGCCGTCACGACCCGAATGCCGCTCGCGTCCACCAGTGCCACCGCCACGCCTGTGGCCCGGTGGTTGGCAATCAGGTGTTTGTCGAGAATGGCCTCGACCTCCGCGATGGTGGGCAGCGCGGCCATGGCCAGCGATGGGGCGAATACTGCGATGAGTACGGATGGAAGGACACAAAGAAAGCGGTCCAGGCGAATTGATTGCATGATGGCTTGTCCGTTTGAAGGTGCTGCACTTTCGCATTGTCACCGAATCGGCGCAATCCCCTTTGGGATGATTCGCCTCACCATGGCGACGAATCACCGTGAAGCCGCAGTTGGCATGAGGCACGTCAAAGTCTCCTGGCGAATGATTCGCCGAATTCCTTGACGACTGTCAAATGCGTGCCCCTACGTTCGGCTATCGTCTAGCTGTTCTCTGGCTGCCGGAAACCGCGAAGAGGGAATCGCGATCTCCGCGCTTGATCGTAGCGTTAGTGGTGGGCTGTGCGCGTGGTTAGTGTTTTCTTCGGACTGCCCGCATACAGGCGTCACATTCATCGCGCGCGTGAGATCCGCTCCTGTACTTGCCGGGGTGGATGGCGGCATGGAGGGCCGGATCCGCTGCAACAGCGATCCGCTCGTGGTGGACTCAACACGAAGGCACAATCATGAATGCGCGCGCTGCTCGACTGAACACTTCGCCTCTTCGCCGGGCAGTTGTATTGCTGGCGTTTTGCATCGCGACGATGCCGGCAATGGCCGATACCATTACCGCCACCGTTCCGGCAGGCGCAGGTCCCTGGACCGGCGCGGTGAATCCGGTGACGAACAAGATTTATGTGGCGAATGGCAGCGGCGACACGGTCACCGTAATCAACGGCGCGACCAATACCGCGACATCGGTCGTGACCGCGTACGGGCCGCGCGGCGTGGCGGTCAATACCGCGACCAACCGTATCTATGTGGCGAATAACGTCGGCTCGGTTTCGGTGCTTAACGGCGATACTGACGCGGTCATTGTCACCCTTCCCATTACGCCCGCCGGTTTATTGCCCGCGATTGCGGTCAACCCGGCGACCAACAAGATTTACGTGGTGAGAACCCAGGACTCGCTCGTCACGGTCATCGACGGCGCGACGCACGCAACCGTCAATGTTCCGACCGGCACTTGGCCGCAGACGCTGGCGGTGAATCCCGTGACCAACAAGATTTACGTCGCCAATGCGTCAAGCGCCAACGTCACAGTCATCGATGGCGCGACCAATACCACCACCACGGTCGCGGCCGGTACCAGTCCCCAGGCCGTGGCGGTGAATCCGGTCACCAACAAAATTTATGTGCCTTGCTACAGCACGGGTGTCACCGTCATTGACGGTGACACCAACGTGTCCACAAACGTCTCGGCCGGAACAGCGCCAACCTCCGTGGTGGTCAACCCCGTGACCAACCGCATCTACATCGGCAACGCCCTTAACCCCTACGTTGCCGTGATCAACGGTGCGACCAATGCCGTCAGTTTCGTCACCGTCACGGCCACCAACTCCCGAGTGCTGGGACTCAATACCACGACCAACGAGATCTACGCCGCCACTGGCACCAGCCCCAATAACAAGGTTACGGTGATCAATGGTACCAACAACACGACCAGCACTCTCACTTACGGCACTAATCCCTACCCGGCCGCGTTTGCAGTGAACCCGGTCACTAACAAGACTTACGTGTTGAACGGCATGACCAACGATATCACCGTGATCGATGCGGCCAATAACACCACGGCCACGGTCACTGTGGGTGACACCCCGCAAGCGGTGGCCGTGAATCCCGCGACGGACAAGGCCTACGTCGTGAACCTGTGGGGCAACAGCGTTTCGGTGATCACGGGTGCCACCAACGCGGTCAGCACTGTTCCCGTGGGACTCGGCCCCTACGCCGCCGCTGTGAATCCGGTAACCAACCGGATTTACGTCTCGAATTTCGATGACAATTCGGTCAGTATCATTAACGGCGCCACCAATGACGTGACGGCGGTCAACGTCGGTACCGGCCCGCTCGGCGTGGCCGTGAATCCGGCGACCAATCGGGTCTATGTTGGCTAACAACGGCAGCGATACGCTTTCGGTGATTGACGGCGATACCGGCACCGTCGCCGGCACCGTCAACACTGGACTATTCCCGCGCGGCGTGGCCGTGAATCCGGTGACCAACAAGATCTACGTGAGCAATTCGATCGGCAATAGCGTGACGGTGATCGATGGAGCAACGCTCACGACCGCTACGGTCTCCACCGGCGCCAGCCCCGACGCGGTGGCCGTGAACCCGGTGACCAACAAAACCTATGTCGCGAACAACGGCGGCACCACCGTCACCGTCATCGATGGGGCGAACGGGACCGCAACCATTAACGTCGGCACCAACCCGGTGAGCATTGCCGTCAATGTCGTTACCAATCGGATCTACGTGGGGAACAGCAGTGGCGGAATGACGGTAATCGATGGTGATACTAATGCCACCAGCACAGTCACCGCCGGAACCACAGGGCCGCATGGGGTGACCGTCAATCCGGCGACCAACAAAATCTATGTCGTGAACAACGGCAACCACAACGTCACGATTGTTGATGGCGCCAGCGGCAGCAAGAGCACGGTCGCGACAGGATTATTTCCTTTCGGCGTCGCGGTGAATCCGGTGACCGGCAAAATTTACGTGGCCAACAGCAGCGGCGGAACCGTCACCGTCATCACTGAGTCGCTCATGCAGGCGATCCCGCTCACGACCGCGATCGGCAGCCTGCCCGGCAACCAGACTGGTCTGGCGTCACCGACTTTCACCTTTACGCCGGCCAGCACCTTCGTGCCTACCGTGCCGCCCGTGCAAGGCGTCTATTACCAGATCGACACCTGGCAGGGCGCGTGGCAAAAAGCCGGCGGCACCGGCCTCTATACCGGCACCACCGCGCCGCTCGGCCTCGGCACGCACATCCTCTATGCCTTTGCCGTGGACGGACAAGAGTCGACCTCGGTGAGCACCGGCGTTCAGGCCTCGCCGTTGGTCGGCCAGATGGCCGCGTATGTTTTTACCGTGAGTGCCCAGACGCCGCCCTTGCTTCAGGCGGTGCAATCGAGAAAAGTCCACGGCACGGCGGGACCATTCGATCTGCCGGTGAACCCGCTGACGCCGATCACTGGCGCGATCACAGTCGAACCGCGCTTTATCGGTACCGGTCATACGCTGGTCTTTCAGTTCGACAAGCCTATTGGTTCGATCGGTGCCGTGTCGGCTGTCGACGCCTCCTCGGCATCGATCGGCACAGCAACCGCCGATCGATCCGGCAATGAAGTGGTGGTTACGCTCACAGATATTGCCAACAATCGCCGCGTCCGCGTATCCCTGAACGGCGTCAATGGCTCGGTCAATGCGTCCGCGTCACTCGGCTTTCTGGTTGGCGATGTCAACAACTCGCAGACGACCACCTCCACCGACCTCACGGCGCTCAAGGCGCGTGGCGGTCAAGCCGCGGCCGCCACGACCTTCTGGTACGACCTCAATGCGTCGGGGTCCGTTACCGCCGCCGACATTGCCACCATGAAGGCGCGTGTCGGGCAAATACTGGCACCCTGACTGGGGTCTTGAAGGCCGACATGACGTGACCGCGCAGATATCGCGGCAGGGTAATGTCGTGGCCATCGCCGCTTTACGCGTATCCTGTCGATCAATATATATTTTGATTGCCAGAATCATGTGTGTGCGACCTGTCCAAATCCGCGTCACCCCGGAAAGCGAAATCGGAAGCAATGGGCGAGCCCGTCCTGTGCGGTGCGTGCGGGCATGAGCGCGCCCCCCGTCATTCGCTGGACCGAAGCCGGCCTGGCGCGATCGGCGCGCTGGCGTTCGGAGGCAGGCATCGCGCCACACAAACGCGTGGTGATTGCCGATGAGCAAATGTCCGCAGACGCCGCCTATCGTCTGGCCTGCGAAGGCACCGCCTTGCTCTGGCGCGGCGATTTCCAGAATGCACGGCAGATGCTGCTGGCGATGGCGCGGCGCGTTGATGAAAAGGCACGCAAGGCGCAGAAGCCACGCAAGCCTTCCGTCAAAGGCAAGTTGCAGAAGCCGGGCAAGCCTAACAGGCCAGTGTCGCCCAGCATTGCCGCGTCGATGCCATCTTCGTCAATGCAGTCCAAACCGGATACCGCGGCCGCCACGCCCCCCACCGAAGCCTTCCATCTGCATCGACTGGCACAATCGCAACGCGCCCGTACGCTGGGCATGTTACTGCTGCCATTGGCGGGCGACTATACCGTGCCGTTGCAACGCGCCCCTGATCTGCAGCGCGCGTGCGTGGAAGCTTACGGCCCGCCGGGCGGTGATGCCGTGGCCGGCGATTCGGTCGTGTCGATGCGCGAACTGCTTGGCCTCATCGGCGCGCATGAGTGGCGCAAGAAGGGCGTGGACGTTCCCGCGCTGGGTGAGGGTGAGCGCATCCATCCGCATTACGGCGTATTTGCACCAGTGCGAGGTGAGTACGTCGGATTGGTGGTGAATGCGCTCGAATCGTTGAAGTCGCGCACAAAATCGCTGCCCCTGGCGTTTGATATCGGCACCGGCACCGGCGTGCTTGCCGCCGTAATGGCAAAACGCGGTGTGAAAAGAGTGGTCGCCACCGACATGGACCCACGTGCCCTGGCCTGCGCGAGCGACAACCTGCGGCGGCTGAAACTATCCGCACAGGTGCAGGTCGTGCAGGCTGATCTTTTTCCCTCAGGCCCGGAAGAAAAAAATCGTGCGCCGCTCATCGTCTGCAATCCGCCGTGGATTCCCGCGCGTCCCAGTTCGCCGATCGAAAGCGCGATCTACGATCCGGACAGCCGCATGCTGCGCGGATTCATCAAGGGTCTGGCCGCGCATCTGGAGCCGGGCGGCGAGGGCTGGCTGATCCTGTCGGACATCGCGGAGCACCTGGGCCTGCGTTCACGCGCGGAGTTGTTGGGATATTTTGAGCAGGGTGGCCTGGTCGTCATCGATCGCATCGATGTGCGTCCGAGCCATCCGCGGGTAGCCGATACCACCGATCCGCTGCACGCAGCGCGCGCGGCGGAGGTCACATCGTTGTGGCGCCTTGGGGTGCGTTAGCGTCGACTAGGAAACCACTAAGTTGCCGTTCGTCCTGAGATTGTCGAAGGACTTATTGTGCTTTCCATTATTGATGACACGCAGTATTCCCGTTCGCCCTGAGGTATCGAAGGGTGATAGGGCTTCGATACCTCAGCCCGAACGGTGTATTGATTTATGGAAATTTCAATAATCAGAGGTACCCAATTATTATCTTGGCCCGGGGATTTAACGCGATCCCTCGGCCAGCAGCACCACGCGCACTGAGTAGAGCAGTACGAGTAGATCCAGAAGCAACGTGTGGTTCTTCACGTAGTAAAGGTCGTATTGCAGCTTGTCGGAGGAATCGCCCACCGACGCGCCGTAGTGATGGCGAACCTGCGCCCAACCGGTGACGCCCGGCTTCACACTATGCCTTGCGCCATAGAACGGGATTTGCTTGACCAGCTGATCCACAAAGTAGGGACGCTCCGGCCGCGGACCCACCAGGCTCATCTGGCCCGTAAGCACGGTAATCAACTGCGGCAGTTCATCAATCCTGGTCAGGCGCATGAACCGTCCGACACGAGTGACCCGATTGTCGCCCGCCTGCGCCCACTGCGGTTTGCCGTCTATCTCCGCGTCAGTGCGCATGCTGCGAAACTTGAGGAGTTCGAACGTTTTTCCGCCCAGGCCCACGCGCTCCTGCCGATACAGGATCGGGCCGGGACTATCGAGCTTGATGGCGATGGCGGCAAGCAACATCACCGGCAAACTGAGAATCAGCAGGATGCCGCTTGATACGATGTCGAAGGCGCGCTTCACGAACATTCGCAACACGTGCTGACGAAAGCCGTTGCCAAAAATGAACCAGCCCTCGGTCAGCAGATCTATCCTGACCTTGTCCTGGTACTGCTCAAAAAATGACGACAGGTCGGTCACCTTGACGCCGTGAAGTTTGCAGTCAATCAGATCCGTCAATGGAAGGCTTCCACCGCGACGGTCGCGCATGGCGAGAACGATTTCACTCACATGTTGCTGCCGGGCGATTTCGCGGATTGACCTTGAGGCTGGCAGGATCTTGTTTGCGGGCAATGCGGAATCCTGCGGCTGGTCGGTATCGCCCGCATAGAAGCCAACCAGGGAGAGTCCATGAACGTGGGAGTGTTCAAGCGCTTCCTTGACCATCGCGGCATCTTTTCCAACGCCCAATATCAGCACCCGCCGGGTCAATATCCCGGACGTCGTCTGGCTGAAGGAAAAGCGCACCAGCAGGACAACCATCACGATGGCAATGGCTGCTTCCTTGGGTACCGGCCCAAGCAGGGCGGCACCGGCCACCGGGTAGATAAAATAGTACCCAAGCAATATCAGCAGACCGAAACACAGCGCGTTGAACGCCGTCATTTTCATCGCGTTCGGCGGAAGATGCTGGCTGATCATGCGCGCCCCTCTTTTTTCTTGGTCGTTATATGCATTCTCGGCGCTGATTGTTTCAGCCCTATAAACGGATGAACAACCGCGCATAAAACATGCGAACCGACAAACCAACGCGTGACCAATACTCGAATAGCGAAACCACCATCTCGCGGCGTAAATCACCCACAAACCCTAGCACCCGTGTGCCTCTCAGGCCAAAAGGCCGCCAGAGGCCGCGCCAGTGCTTGTGTTTGCCCAACAACAATCCAATGGTTCCAAATCCTGGTTTACCCTGATAATTTTGGGGCGCCGGGCTTTCTTTCCCCAAACCGCTCTTCATCCACCCGCCCCAGGAATCCACATGTCCTTGCCCGTCACACGCCTTGCCCATTTCATTGCCGCCGTCTGCGCCGTCCTGATGTTTGCCACCGGGCCGGCGCTCGCTGCACCCAACGACGCCGTGCTGACGCTGGCAAAACAGCAAACGCAACCTCTCCTCGACACGCTCAAGGATCTGGTGCATATCGAATCCGGCAGCGGCGACCGCGAAGGATTGGATCGCATTTCGCAGGTGATATTCGATCGCCTGAAAGCATTGGGTGGCGCGGTTGAATTCATCGAGCCGGGCGCCGACGCCTATCGCATGCACGACACGCCGGAAAAAATCGGTCGCATGGTCAAGGCTACGTTCACCGGAACGGGTACGAAGAAAATTCTGCTGATCGCGCACATGGATACGGTGTACCTGAAGGGCGCGCTCGCCAACCAGCCGTTCCGCATCGACGGCAACCGCGCCTATGGGCTCGGTATCGGCGACGACAAGGCCGGCATTGCCGTCATCCTGCACACGCTCGGAATCCTCAAGGCGATGGATTTTCGCGATTACGGCACGCTGACGGTACTGATCAATGGCGACGAGGAAATCAGCTCGCCTGCCGGTCGCAACCTGATCGGCTCGCTGGGTGCCGCGCACGATCTCACCATGTCGCACGAGGGCTCGCCCATTGCCTCCGACCGGCTGTCGCTGGCGACCGCCGGTATCGCCGCTGTCACGCTCAAGGTGACCGGCAAGGCGTCGCACGCGGGCTCGGCGCCCGAGCGCGGTCGCAATGCGATTTACGAACTGGCGCACCAGATGCTGCAGACGCGGGATTTTTCCGACAAGGCCACCGGCGTGAAAATGAACTGGACCATGATCAACGGTGGCACTAATCGTAATGTGATTCCGGCGGAAGCCACCGGTGCAGCTGATGTGCGCGTGCTGCGCGTCGCTGACTACGAAGGACTTGAAAAGAAGGTGCGCGAGACCATCACCAAACAATTGATCCCCGACACCAAGGTGGAGATGACCTTCGAGCGCCGCCGTCCGCCGCTGGAACTGAATCCCGCCGCCGCGGCCATCGCCAAACATGCCCAGACCATTTACGCCGAGATCGGCAAGCAGTTGACCGTGAGTGATTCGGTTGCCGGCGGTGGCACCGACGCGGCGTTCGCGGCATTGGGCAACAGCAAACCGGTGATCGAGCGCTTTGGCCTGCTGAGTTTCGGCGCGCATTCCAACGACAACGAATATATCCACATCGATTCGATCGAACCCAGGCTGTATCTGGCGACGCGCCTGATCATGGATGTATCGCAGGGCAAGGTTAAATAGGCCGCAAACGTACTCGCCTGTTCACGGATCAACAGGGTGAGCCACTTTACAGGCTTTGCTTCGCGTTGCATCCAAGTCTGTAAACTCCACCAACGATCCTCGATTTGCCGGAGTCAAGAATGAATTCGATGAAATGGATATTGTGGTCGCTGGTTTTATTTAGCGGCGTGGCATTCGGCCAGGGGCCGGCGGGCAGAACAAACGGCCAGGTTTTATACCTGCCCATTTATTCGCATATCTGGCATGGCGAGGTCGACGGCAAAGGGCAGCCGACAAAAACGCTCGTGTCCGTGTCGGTCAGCATTCGCAACACCGACCCGTCAAAAGCCATCCGGGTATCGTCGGCACAATATTTCGACACCGACGGCAAGAAATTGCGGGAGTATGTTCCCGCGCCGAAAACGATTGGCCCGATGGGGACTCTCGAGCTTTTCATCCCGCGAAGCGACGACACGGGCGGTTCCGGCGCGAACTTTGTTATCGCGTGGAAATCGGATGTCGCCGTCAATGCGCCGATCGTCGAGGCGCTTCATGCCAATCTTCCATCGGGAAGGTCCATTGCGTTCACGACATCGGCAAGGCAGATAATCGTCGAATAGGCGAGTAGGCAGCGCGTATCCGTTCAAGAACATCGGCGCGTTTTCGCGGTCAGAGTAATCTCACTTAGCGAAACGCCGCGCCGATGGTTGCAGCGACACCAAATATGGCTGCACGCTGCGCGAAGTTTCAACCCGGAAAACAAACCCAAGCACTGGAGCGGCTTGCAGGGCAAAAACCTTCGGGACGCCGCGCCTGGACGGGTGTCTTTCCGTCGTGATCAGGATGGATGCGCCCCTCACAACTCGGCTATCCTGTCGCAGCATCTCGACAAATTAGGATTCAGCAAAATGAACTGGAAAAACACCAAGTCACGATACGGGTCGCTGTCGATTTTTTTCCACTGGCTGATGCTGTTGCTAATGGTCGCGGTCTACGCTGCCATGGAGCTCAAATCATTCGCGGCGAAAGGCAGCGCGCTGCGCGACTCGATGGCAACCTGGCACTTCATGCTCGGCCTGTCGATCTTTTTGCTGGTCTGGCTGCGCGTGCTCGTGAACCTCACCGGCACCCGGCCTATCATTGAGCCGCCGGGCAGCGTGTGGCAGGAAAGAATTGCGCTCCTCGGCCATCTTGCGCTTTATGGCCTGATGATCGCCTTGCCGCTGCTCGGCTGGCTGATATTGAGCGCGAAGGGCAAGCCGGTGCCGTTCTTTGGCTTTGAGTTGCCAGCGCTCATGGGCCAAAGCAAGCCGTACGCGAGCTTGTTCAAGGAGGCGCACGAAGTGATCGCGACGGCAGGCTACTTTCTCATCGGACTGCATGCCGCCGCCGCGCTGCATCACCATTACATCAAGCATGACAACACGCTGACGATGATGTTGCCGTGGCGGCGCCGGGCATAGTGGCAACGCCCGTGGCGAATTGCTGAATCCGTGCAGCCGTTCATTCGTTGGTGCGCTGAGGCGACATGGCACTCCTGATCTTCATGCTCGTTCCGATCATCTATCTGATCGGCCTTGTTCTCCTGTATGCAACCGGGAGGCGCCGCGGCATTTGGGTCAGCCTGGTGTTTTTCGCGCTGGCGATGGGCGTGGGGTTGTGGGCGATTTTCCAATCGCGATCGTCGACGGCGGGAATCGGTGTGCTTTTTCTACCTTTTGTTGGCGTGCTGGCCGGCGTGCTGGGATGGTTATTCCGCAATCTTCAAATTGCCAAACATTTCGCTCTTCGCGTGCTGGGCTGGCTGTGTCTTGCCGGCGCAATGGCCTTGCTGGCATGGGGCGTTTACGATGGGCTAAAGACTATCAAACTCAACCAGACGCGTGATGCCGCGCAACAGGCGCGTTCTGCGCGCATTGATGGCCATCGGGCAGCAATCAAAACGTTGCTCGCGCAGAACAAGGGACGCGAACCGGCCACCCTTGAAAAAATAATTGTCGAGGCAAACAACGACGATGAAATCCTGATCCCGGCATTGGCCAGCGAATATGTGTCCGCCGATACGCTCGATCGCTTTGCACGTGCCGACGATCTCAGTGTTACCCTGACGGCGGTTCGCAATCCCAATTGCCGCGCCGAAACACTGGTGCGGATTTTCCGGACACACTCGTATCCCGATTATTTCTTCCAGGCCTTGGCCGCACACCCCAATACGCCACCGGTGATCCTGCGCGAAATGTATCAAAAGAATCCACGAACCATCATGGGCCTGGATATCTGGTTCGCCAAAAACCCGGCAACCCCTGACGACATGCTGCTCGAACTGACGGATACCAAGGACCCCAATGTCATCCAGAGCCTTCTGCAAAACCCAAAGGTCGATTGCAACATGCTCGGCCGTATTGACAATGCGCTAAAGCGCTCGTCACGGCCCGACGACAGCTATAGTATTGGCAGGCTGTCGGATCTCAGGAAAACACTTTGCGGAAATTTTGCCCAATCGGATAGCCGCGTCACCGTCGCACCACCTCCCACCAAGGAAACACCATGACTATTTCCCTTTACGCCGCCTCCATTCCTGTCTTCAAACAGATGCTCAGCAGCATGAGCGCCGTTCTGGCCAAAGCCGACGCGCATGCCACGGCGAAAAAAATTGATGCGAACGCGCTGCTGCAGGCACGCCTGTTTCCGGATATGTTCCCGCTGATCAAGCAAGTCCAGATCGCCGCGGAATTTGCCCGCAGTGTCTCGGCGCGCCTGGCCGGTGCGGAGGTGCCTGTATACGAGGGAAATGAACAGACTTTCGCCGAATTGCAGGCCATGATCGGCAAGTCGCTGGCGTTCATCGACGGCTTCACGGCAGCGCAAATCGACGGCCAGGAAGGCCGCGAAATCGTTCTTCGTCCGGGCACGCCGAAAGAAAGAAAATTCACGGGCCAGTCGTATCTGCTGAGCTATGCGCTGCCGCAATTCTTTTTCCATGTCACGACCACATATGCAATCCTGCGCCATAACGGATTGGAGATTGGCAAGCGCGATTACATGGGGGCGTACTAGCCGCGCCATGTGGAAGCCGCCACTTCCGCGGCGCCCTGAATTCGCGGATAAATGCCGCCCCGCCGCAGGGGCCGTGAACGTATTATCATTGCCGCAAAATCGCAAGAAAATATCGCCAACGACCAATCAGGAAAGCGCCATGCTCCATCTCATTCGTTCACCTCTCGCCTGGCTGATCGCCGGTTTGCTTGTCGTTTTCGCAGGTGGAGTTTATTGGCAGGTAGGGCAACAGCAACGGCGTGAGCAAGTCGAGCGCGAGCGCGTTGCCGAGGAGCAGGCGGAACAGCGCCGGATGGCGGAACTGGAAACCCGCCGCAAGCGCGAGCAGCAACGGCTGCAGGAAGAGTTGCAGGTGCAAAAAGAGGTGGAAGAAAAGCAACGGCAGATGGATATCGAGTTCCGGCAGGACGAGCTGAAGCACAAGAGATTTACCGCCGACGAACGCCCGGCGCACTCGCCGCTCAATACGTACTTTTCGCTAACCGATGAGCGCAACCGGCGCGAGGCGGAACGAAGGGGGCAAAGCGAAGACGAGGCTGCCGTACAGCGCGCAAGGGCCGAAGTTGACCGCCAGCGCCGGGGACTGGAGCAGCGCGAGTTGGACGAGCAGGCGGTACGCGCCCGGCGTGACGCGGCGGCGAGAGGGACGCCGGAAGTCTCTCCATCGAGTCCACCGGAAGAACCCGTGACGCGGCCGCCATTCATCAGGCCGCCCGCGGCGAGGAAGCCTTCCTGATAGACAGTAAGCGGGTAATTGCGGCAGTGAGATCGCAGGCCCCTCTGCGGAATAGAAACTAGGCGGCAGCCCCCTGTAGCTGCAAAACCACCTCCCGCAAATCCGAATCGTCCGGATCGGGCCGCGAGGTAAATCCCAGGCTGTGCATCAGCGCGAGCATGTCGCTGTTATTGCCGAGCACGAGTCCGATCACCGCCTTCAGTCCGCGCTCGCGTGCGATTTCGCAAAGGCGTTTCATCAGCGTCGAGCCGATGCCCTGGCCCTGGAATTCGTCCGATATCGCCAGCGCAAATTCCACCGTCACGGCATCCGGATTCAGCAAGTACCGCGCGACGCCAATAATGCGTTCGCCGTCCGTTTCGTCGGGGATCACCGCGACAATCGCCATTTCGCGGTCGTAATCGATCTGCGTGAAGCGGGCGAGCATCGAAGGCGACAGTTCCGCCAGCGTTGACAGGAAACGAAAGTAGCGCGATTCCTCGGAGAGTTCGCGCACGAAACGTTGCAGCGCGTTGGCATCCTCGGGGCGGATGGCGCGAAGCTGGCAATGCATGCCGTCGCGTGTGGTGAAATCCTGTGCCAGCAGATTCGGGTATGGCAGGATCGCCATGTGTGCGTACGGGGCGTCGGGTGTCGATACGATCTTTCGCACCACCGCGCGCGCATCCACCACGGCAGCGCCGTCTTCATCGATGATCACCGGATTGATGTCGAGCTCCTGCAATTCCGGCAACTCGCAAATCATTTCCGAGACGCGCAGCAGCAGGTATTCCAGTGCCTCGATCTGCACTTTAGGCATGCCGCGCCATTCACCGAGCACTGCGGCCGAACGTGCACGCTTGATGACACGCCGCGCCAGAAACAGATTCAGCGGCGGCAGCGCCACGGTGCGGTCGTCGATCACCTCGATCATGGTCCCGCCCGCACCGAAAGTAATCACCGGCCCGAACAGTTCATCGGTGGTCATGCCGACATACAGTTCGCGCCCGTTGCGCTTGACCACCATGCGCTGGAGCGATACGCCATCGATTGTTGCATCCGGCGCGCGCCGCGCTGCTTCCTCGGTCATGTCCGCGAAAATGGTGCGTACTTGCTGGGCGGTGCGCACGTTCAGCATCACGCCGCCGACATCGGATTTGTGGGCGATATCCGGCGAATTGATCTTGATGACCACCGGGAAGCCCATGCGTTGCGCAATCGCGACCGCATCATCGGCGGTGCGTGCGACTTCGGTGGGAGTGACGGGAATGCGAAACGCGTTCAGCAATTCTTTCGATTCAGTCTCGGTCAGCACTTCGCGGCCCGCCGTCAGCACGGCATTGATCACCGCTCGCGCTGCGGCCACATCCGGAGCATCTTCCAGGCCACCGACGTTCAACGGCGGCGGCGTTTGCATCAGGCTTTGCTGGTTGTGATAAAACGTCGCGATATTGGCGAATGCATCCACGGCCGCTTCCGGCAGGCGGAACACCGGCAGGCCGGCCTCATTGACCTTGCGCCGCGTTTCGCGCACGCGCGTCTCACCCATCCAGCAGCCGATCAAAACTTTTTTTACCGACGGCAGGCTCGCGGTCGCGGCTTGCGCAATGCCTTCGATATCGATACCGGGCTTCGGCGTCACGACCACCAGCACGCCGTCGATGCCGGGAGACGCCGCCAGCGCTTCCACGGCGGCGACAAAATCGGCGGCGGTGGCATGCTCGCCGATATCAACCGGATTTTCGAGTGAAGGTGCCTGCGGCAATTTCGCTTTCAACTGCGACAAGGTCTCCGCCGACAGCGATGGAATAGCGACGCCGCGCAGAAAGGCGTAGTCCGCCGCCAGCACGCCGGGCCCGCCGCCGTTGCCGATGACGCCGAGCCGATTGCCGATGGGCCGATAGCGCGACGCGAGGCATTTGGCCGCCGAAAATAGTTGCACGAAGCTATCGACCCGCACCGCGCCCGCGCGCTTGAGTGCTGCGTCGAATACATCGTCGCCGCCGACCATCGTGCCGGAGTGCGTCAGCGCCGCATGGCGGCCGCGATCGCGCCGTCCGCCCTTCAATACGATCACCGGTTTGGACCGCGATGCCGCCCGCAACGCGCTCATGAAGTGGCGCGCATTGCGGATGCCTTCCATGTACACGATGATGCTCTGGGTGCGGCCGTCCTGCGCCAGAAAATCGAGTATGTCGGCCATGTCCAGCACCGCCGAGCGGCCGGTGGCGACCACGGCCGAGAAGCGCACGCCATTGGATTCGGCCCAGTCGAGCATCGCCGCCGTCAATGCGCCCGATTGCGAGACCAGCGCGAGGCTGCCCGCGCCCTGCAGTGAACCGGCAACGCAGGCGTTGAGATGAAGATGCGGACGTTGTATCCCCGAGGAACCCGGCCCCAGAAGTTGAATGCCGTGACGCGCGGCAATCGCCGTCAGCTCGCCGATCTGCACTTCGTCCGGTTCATAGAGGATGGCGGTCCGTACCCGCGCGGTGGCGGCGTGCTGCAAGGCCCGCACCGCGCCCGCGCCGGGAATAGCGATCAGGGCCAGGCTTGGGCGCGGCTCCGCCGGTATTTTGGGGAACCCGCCCGGGGCGTCTTCCAGCCAGGTCACGCTACCGTTGAAAGCGCCTTCCGCCAGCGCGGCTTTCAGCAGTGAGGCGACATTTGATACGTTGGATGAGGACGATGAGGACGCCGGCGGTACATACACCAGCAGCGATTTCGGATCGAACAGTGCTGCAAGATAATGGGGATTCATGATTGCCTTATTACGGTGTAGGCGGGCAGTCTCGTTGCCCTCGTCGACTCAGGCGTCGACCGCTCCCAGCAGGACGCCGACATGCATGCCGACGCTGCGGGCAAGTGCGAGCAGATCGTAGCCGCCTTCCAGCACGGATACGATGCGGCCCTTTGCGTGACGCTCGGCGACCTCGACGAGCCGCGCGGTCACCCACGCATAGTCGGCATCGACCCAGCCAAGATTGGCCATGTCGTCATCGCGGTGCGCGTCAAAACCGGCGGAAATGAAAAGCATCTCGGGCTTGAATGCGTCCAGCGCCGGGAGCCAGCTTTCTTCCACGGCCTTCTTCAGCGCATCGCCCTTGGTGCGTGCCGCCAGCGGCACATTCACCATGTTGGTTCCCTTCGAAACATCGCCGACATAGGGATAGAGAGGGTGCTGAAACGTCGATACCATCAGCACTTGCTCGTCGCCGGCCAGGATGTCCTCGCTGCCGTTGCCATGATGCACATCGAAGTCGATCAGCGCGATGCGTGAAATGCCGTGGTGCCGCTGTGCGTGGCGAATGCCCACTGCCACGTTGTTGTAGAAGCAGAATCCCATCGCCGCGTCGCGTTCGGCATGATGGCCTGGTGGACGCACGGCGCAGAACGCTCGCGTCACTTCCCCCGACACGACCAGGTCGGTCGCCAGCACGACCGCGCCCGCCGCGTGACGCGCGGCGGTGAGGGTGTGCGGATTCATGCGTGTGTCGGGGTCGACTTGCTGGTAGCCGCTGGCGGGGGCCAGATTCTCGATTTCCGCGAGGTAATGCCCGGTGTGCGCGCGCAGCAACTGCTCATGCGTCACGGCGGGCGCCGTGTACGGCACCATCAAATCGAGATAGCTTTGCGCAAGCAGATAATCGTTGATCGCATCAAGCCGCGAAGGGCATTCCGGATGATCGAGCCCCATCTCATGCTTGAGAGAGGAGGGATGCGTGATATAGGCGGTGAGAGACATTTGATGCGCGATTGCTTATGTCAACACTTTAACACGCCGGATCACCGGCCAACTCACGCGCTACATTCGCCACGTTCGCAATTTACCCCGCCAGCGACTCCACCCAGCGTGCAATGGACATCCACGTCAGCGTGGCACTGATCGGCACGCTCAATAGTTGCACGCCAAGCAGCAACGTGCCGCCCGCCAGGTAGACCGGATGCGGCCGCCCGCGCGTGCGCCAGTCGTGAATGATCGCCGCGACGATCAGCAGATCCACAAAAATGCCGGGCGGAATGGCGACAAACACCGGTGGCGGGCCCTTGGCATCGGCTGGCGCAAACGCGGTCATGAACAACCGCGCCATCGCCGCATGCATCGGCGGGATCATCGCCAGCAGCATGAAGCGCTTGTGCACGTCCTTGCGGTGAATATTGGCGATCGCCAGTCCGATGAAGACGGCAAACATGACCAACCCACTCAGCGAGACGATGGTGAATCGGCGCGCGCCGTCGCCCATGCCAATGACTTCCGCGACCTTGATGGAATTGATCGCCGCGAGGAAGATGCTGATGGCCATTGCGGTGGCGAGCGCAATCCCGGCCATGCCCCAGTTGCGATGGTTCAGCGTGCGGCCAGTCGCGACCAGCGTGGTTTGCGCGAGGAAGAAAAGCGTCCAGGCGAAAAACAGCATGCCGTGAATGTGGATGATCGGTGCACCCTTGAACGTGCCGGCGGCGAGCTTGGCCCAGTACGTCGGGATGAACCCACCGAATGCGATCAGCACGAAGATGCCCGCCATCCAGACATAAAACCATTGCGCATCAGTGCGCGGCGACGCAGGGGTCATTGAGGTCATCGAGGTCTCCCTTCATATTGGCTTCGGCCGCAATGCTCCGCGGATGTTTCCACGCGCTCTCTGGCGCTCATTCAAATGTCCGAATGCGGACCTTCACATTGAAACGGGCCGTTGTCAACTCTGTAGTGTTTCTATCTCGTTCGCTGAAGGCAGGGAGCGCAATGGCGGATACAAACCCTAGCATCCATGAGCTTTCCAAGCCAAAAAGGCACGAAAATGCCCGCCAATGCTGGTGTTTGCTATAAAGAAAGTGCGACATTTCAAATATCTGTCATTCCCGCGCAGGGTGAGGGAGGGGTTTCGCGTCCTGCAGGGCGCGCCTCCCTCACCCTGCGCGGGAATGACAGGCTCTAGGGCCGGTACCATCGACAAGATGATGTGCAGGTTTGGCCGCATGACATGTAGCACCCCACACAAAACGCTACACTCCCAACCACCGCCGTAGCCCCACGCAAATCAAATCCCCATGACCCCCTCATCAAACCTCTCCGAACTGCTCCGCACCCGCCGCAGCGTGCGCGATTTCCGTGCCGATGCCATCCCCGCTGACGTGCTGGATGCCGTACTGGCCGATGCCAATTGGTCACCCAGTTGGTCGAACACCCAACCGTATCGCATCGCCATCGCCTCGGGTGAATTGCGCGATCACCTGGCGCGGGAACTGACCGCGCGCTATGACGCCGGCATCCGCGCGCTAGCCGGCGGCGTGCTCGGCAAACTGAAAGCGTTCCTGACCCGCGACGGCCTGCCTGACGGCGATTTCAAGGTTCATTTTGAATATCCGCCGGAACTGTTGCCGCGCCGCCGCGCCACCGGCTTCGGCCTGTACAAATTGCTCGGCATCGACCGCAAAGACCATGCCGCGCGCAATGCGCAGATGCGCCGCAACTTCGAATTCTTCGGCGCGCCCACCGCGATATTTATTTTTGTGCATCGCGGCTTGCACGAATATTCGGTGCTCGACGCCGGCATCTTCCTGCAATCGCTCATGCTCTCCGCCGAAGCCCACGGCCTCGCCACCTGCGCGCAAGGCGCACTCGCCACTTGGGCTGGGCCGGCGAAAGCGGCATTCGCGGTGCCGAAGGATTACAAACTGATCTGCGGCCTCGCCATCGGCTACGCGTCCGATCATCCGGTGAATCGATTCAATCCGGGGCGGGGAGAGGTTGCGGAGTTGATGATTGCGGCACGCGAGGGCGAGGGGGGGGGCGGGGGGGGGGGGGGGGCTTTGGGGGGGGTTTTTGGGGGGGGGGGGGGGGGGGGGGGGGGGGGGGGGGGGGGGGGGGGGGGTGGGGGGGGGGGGGGGGCGTTGGGGGGGGGGGGGGGGGGGGGGGGGGGTGGGTCTCGGGGGGGGGGGGGGGGGGGGGGGGGGGGGGGGGGGGGGGGGGGGGGGGGGGGGGGGGGGGGGGGGGGGGGGGGGGGGGGGGGGGGGGGGGGGGGGGGGGGGGGGGGGGGGGGGGGGGGGGGGGGGGGGGGGGGGGGGGGGGGGGGGGGGGGGGGCTGGGGGGGGGGGGGGGGGGGGGGGGGGGGGGGGGGGGTTGGGGGGGGGGGGGGGGGGGGGGGTGGGGGGGGGGGGGGGGGGGGGGGGGGGGGGGGGGGGGGGGGGGGGGGGGGGGGGGGGGGGGGGGGGGGGGGGGGGGGGGGGGGGGGGTGGGGTGTGGGGGGGGGGGGGGGGGGGGGGGGGGGCCCCGGGGGGGGGCCCGCGGGGCGGGGGGCGGGATTGGGCGCCCTGCGGGGGCGCGGCCGCGGCCCATGGGGCGACGCGACAGCATGGGCACACGGGAGGGCTGAGGTAGCCCCGCGTTCTCCGTACGGCTCCAGACTTGCGCGACGCCAGCGGAGAGTGTTGCCGGCTCGCGGGCTTGCCGGGGGGACTTGTCGAATGGTAGAATCCGGAGCGTACGGGACAGCGAGCAACGATTTATCGCGGTCCCGCAAAGCGCACCATCGCCATTGGCCCCGCAGGCGGCATGTCAGCGTCGACATACCTGCAGCCTTCAATCCGCCGCCGTGTCGTCCGCCCTCCCACCTTGGTTGAATAGCCCATCAACGGACACAAGTGCGCTTCTACGGCGACCCGGCGCTTTCACGGCGGGAAATTGACTCCGGCCTGCAAGCCGCGCCTCAGCCGCCGCCTGGCGCTCAGGGTTTAGTGCGCGGCTACAGGCGGCACGGGGGGGGGGGGGCGGCCCCGGGGGCGTTGATCTCAACATCTGTCGCCTTGGGTGAAACAGGGGTTTCGCAAAGCCGTGCTCTGCGCCTGTTTAACCGGAAAGCCAATGCAGTGGCTTGGCCCAATTTCTCAATGCCTCAGTCGCTTGGAAAAACCTGGGTACCGGACTAAATCCGGTACGACAGCGTAAATAGAGGTTCCGTGTTGAGTGGGCTGCATTGGAGGGCGCGCCGGATCGCTCATGCCAGCTAGCAGCGCCTTGTGTTTCTTAACGCGGCAATGCGTCTATCAATGTGGCCAAGCTTTGTCCGCGCGCGGGTCGCGATCCGCTGCTTCGCAAAATCCATGAACGGCGCAGGAGGCGACAAACTTTCGAGAAGACGCATTTACACCGCGTCGTCGTTTGTCTCGCCGAGCAGGTGCTTAATCTCGCTGAGGATTTTCACGTAGCGCGCGACATGCTTTTTCGGATAAAGCGTCGCGAAAAATCCGCCGCATAGTGCAATCGCTTGGCGTCGATGCCTACGCGATGACGGGCGTCGATCGGCAAATCGGCCAGCGCCGTGTTGATACGAAATAGCCGCCGGTGGCAGCGCTCGACTTCATGCGACGCAAGCTGGGAAAGGGTTTGTTTTTTCTGCGTTGGCGAGGTGTCGAGATTGGCGGCGTTCCGCGAGGGCGGCAATGCAGAGCTGCGAGGGTTATCTTGCGGTTGCGTGACGCAAATCAAATCGGCGTGGACTGCCGGGCGAATAATGGATCTATCATCACTCGGGCAACATTTTTTGCGTACAACATTGGTGATTTGGTTGCCATGAGCACGCGGCACTGGCACGCGGTCATTAGTGCTTCTGCCTTGGCGAACGCAAGTAGACAACTTCCCGCCGCGCACGCATCGGCGGCAATTTGCGATGCATTCGATGCATGGCGATGGCGTGAATCGCCTTATGAATGGTCGCTTTTGATTTCCGACGACCGTGCGCCTGTCACTTTGGAGATGTCATGAAATCCGGTTCATCAATATCGATTGGAACAACGACGATGAAAAAAGCAGTTTCCGTAACAGACATTTTTAGCACTTCGCTCTTTGTGCTGGCCGCCATCGCGGCAATATGGGCGCCGGTTGCCAAGGCGTCGTCGATACTGAGTGTCAGCTCCGAGGCAAAAGACACGGATCGAAAATGGGATCTTCTCGACAGCAGCATTCCGCTGGCCCAGTATCTTGCCAAGGTCACCGGCATTCCGATCCGGGCGGAGATCACCCATGATCTGAAGGGCGAACTGGTCACCAGCCGCAATCCGGCCGGTTTCATGATGATGGGACCCGCGCATGTGATCGGCAGCGCGCTTCGGCATGGCTACGAACCCGTTGCGCAAACAACCGGCGATGTGCAGGTTGCCATCGTTGCGCTAAAGAGCAGCGGCATCGACTCGGTCGCCAAGGCCAGGGGCAAGCGGCTTTATCTTCCCGCCGAGGATTCGCTTGCCACCTACATGGCGCTCGCGAAATTCAACGCGGACGGTATCAGCCCGAAAACCCATTTTAAATCGATTACTTACGGGCGATTTCATGGCGTTGGCCTGTACGCGCTCACCATCAATTCGGCCGATATTGCCGTGGCGGACCTGGAGGTCGCGAAGAAGTTCGTTGAATCCGGCAACGGCGTGATCATCGAAACCACCAAGCCGGTTCCCGCGTTCGGCATCGTGATCAACCCCAAGGTATCCGCCGATACCAGGGAGAAGATCAGCCGCGCGCTGCTCGACGCGAAGCCGGGCGCGCTCAAGGCCGCCGGCCTCGATAAATATCAGTTCCGGAAAATCAGTAAGGAGAATTACGCCGAGGTGGCCAAGATGGGATATTTCACGCCCGCGCTGCTGGCAGGTGCAAAGGTGTTAAGCGCCGAAGGGGTGCAGGACATGATGGGCAAGGGTGCGAAGTATTACGATGTGCGCAGTGAAGCGGAATACAAGGCCGCGCATGTCAAGGATGCGGTGCTGTTGTCGTATCACGAGAAGAGCAAGAAGGAAATCGATTTCGACCCGAAGCTTGACGAATTCAAGCTCGTCGATACGGTCAAGGACAAGAATGCCGCCATTATTTTTGCCTGCAACGGCGGTGAATGTTGGAAGAGCTACAAGGCGTCCAAGGTGGCGTTGAGCGCGGGATACAAGTCGGTCTTTTGGTTCCGCGGCGGGCTGCCGGAGTGGCGTGAAAAGAACTTGCCGGTCGAGCGGTGATCTGCTTGCCCGCTGGCGCTGATCGTAACGGTTGATTCCGGGATTTAGAAACATCAAACTCCATTACTGGAGCGGCTTTCGGCGGCATTAAGGCCTGAAAGGCGCTCCAGTAATGGAGTTTGATGATCGCATGACATGCCCGCATCGAGGTTCGTGCCGGTTTTTTCAATCATTCCAGAAGTGTCTGATTTTCTTCAGCGCAGTGATGCGCGCATCGAGATCGGAAAGCGTTTTTTGCGTGCGCTTCGCAAATGTGGCCGCCGCAAAATCGACCAGCGGCTTCGGCGCGCTCAGGCTTTCAATCAGCCTTGAGGCGACGGCGTCGTCGTTGGCCTCGCCGAGTCCCTCCTGAATTTCACCAATCACTTTCAGGTAGCGCGCGACTCGCTTCCCGGGAAACAGGCCGGCAAGAAACTCCATTGCGTAGCGCAATCGCTTGGCATCGATGCGCACGCGGTGGCGCGCCTCCGGCGACAATTCGTCCAGCGCGCCCTTGACCCGCATGAGGCGGCGGTGACGGCGGCTGATTTCATGCGATGCGAAGCGGGCGAGTCCATGCGTTGCCGGCGCGTGTGCCTCATCGCCGTGGCCAGCCATTGTCGACTGAGAATCGCCAGACGCGACGGCGCCGGGAACGCTAATCCAGCGTGCAATCGACATGACCAGCGTGGCTGCGCGGGAAGATGCCAACGCGACGCGCGCGGCGGCGCGTGCATGGGCCTGTCTCTGCATCGCAAGCGCCAAGATCTTTCCGGCAAGCCGCGGATCGCCGAAGTCGCCGAGCAATGCCGGCAGGGTTCGCGTGACAAACACATCCCAATCCCGTGCCTCACCAATTGCGGCGGCCAGCCATTTCAGTTCCGCGGAAAAATGTCCGGCGTGCGCGGGCCGGAAGATGCGGATTGCCGATCGCAGTCTTCGCAGCGCCACACGCAACTGGTGAATGAATTCCGGATCATCACGGGTGAGTGCGCCTTCGAAGTTGGCATCAAAGTGGTCGAGACACGCGGCGATTATTACTCGCATCGCCTGATGCGGCGGCCATTTGCGCTTGAGTGGAATGGCCACGGCGTGTCGCGGAACGATTGCTTCGGGCGCCACCAATTGGTAGCCGCGTTCGGCTTTGCTGAGAATCGATGGCCGCATGGCGATCTCACCGACGAGGGCAAGTGCGACATCGAATACCGCGGCGGCGTTGCCTTCCAGCAGTTCGATTTCAACTTCGGAGATGATCGCCTCGCGCTCGCCGCAACGTATCACGCCTAGGTCCAGCGCCACTTCGACGCGCTGGCTGGGTGAGATTTCCACCCGCCATGTCGTGCGAAAGAAGTCGGTGGTGAACAGCGGCTTCAGCGTGTGATGCAACGCCTTGCTTTGAGCGAGCGTGGCAAGCGGCGTCTCGCGAAACAGGGCGAGATCGAGTTGTGGCGCGCGTAACGGGTATTCCCACTCGCCGCGCTGATGTAATCCGCCGGTCGCCGTTCCCGCGGTCTTCAGTGTCTGCAGCCACTTGCCGGCGGTCTTGCGCAAGCGCAATGCCATGGAATGATGTTTGAGCACAAGTCCGGGCGTGTCGAAGTAAACGTTGAGCACTTTGCGGCGCGTCGGCCCGGCAATGCTCTTCTCGCACAACAGCGGAATCTGGCGAAATGCGACCGCGTCGGCGGGATCAATCGCCAATTTGAGTTCGATTTCGTGGTCCATTTCGTGGTCCCTATCCATCTTTTTCCATCACGATGATTGCGCCGGTGAAAAATGGTTGTTGAGACTGCCAGTCTATCCCCGATGTTGTTGCGTTCGCGCCTGTTCCAATGGTGGGCCGCCGTTCTAACGCGTGTTTTTTTGATCTCGATCAAAGGTGGGCGATGTAATTGCACCGATGATGCCAGCATGGAGCGTCTGGTCAGACGAGGCGGTTTTGCGCCAAAATGATCGATTATCCGAAAAGACGCAAAGGTCATCGCATGGGAATGTTGGACAACAAGAAAATTCTGATCACCGGCTTGCTGAGCAATCGCTCGATTGCGTACGGCGTGGCCAAGGCCATGCATCGCGAAGGCGCGCAGTTGGCGTTCACCTATCAGGGCGAAGGCGTGCGCGAGCGCGTTGAAAGACTGGCGCCGGAATTTGGCTCGAATCTGATCTTTCCCTGCGATGTCGCCAGCGATGACGAGATTGCCGCGCTGTTTGCCGATCTCGGGAAATCCTGGGATGGGCTCGACGGCATCGTCCATGCCATTGCCTATGCGCCACGCGAGGCGCTGGCGGGAGATTTTCACGATGCCGTGACGCGCGAGAATTTCCGCATCGCCCACGACATCAGCTCCTACAGCCTGGCGGCGCTGGCAAAGGGCGGCCTGCCCCTGATGAAGGGGCGCAATGCGGCGCTGGTCGCGATGACTTATCTCGGCGCGGTGCGTGCCGTGCCGAACTACAACGTGATGGGCCTCGCCAAGGCCAGCTTGGAAGCTTGCGTGCGCTACCTGGCATTCAGCCTCGGGCCGATGGGCATTCGCGTCAATGGTATTTCCGCCGGGCCAATCAAGACGCTGGCGGCGGCGGGGGTGGGCGATTTCAACAAATTGCTCAGTCATGTCGAAAAGAATTCGCCGCTACGACGCAACGTAACCACCGAGGAAGTCGGCAATACCGCCGCGTTCCTCTGCAGCGACCTGGCCAGCGGGATCAATGGCGAAATCACTTATGTCGATGGTGGCTTCAACGTTACCGGGCTTGCCAGGGAACAGTAAGGACACCCCCATGCTGAACAATGAAACCGGCGCCAATCCCGTACTGCATATCAAGGGAAAATCACTTCTGCCTATCGTACAAGGCGGAATGGGCGTCGGCATCTCCGCGCATCGGCTGGCCGGGCACGTGGCGCGTGCGGGCGCGGTCGGCACGTTGTCCAGCGTGGATCTGCGGCGCCATCACCCGGACTTGATGGCGCAAACGGAAAAAAGCCGCGACAAGGAACTGATCAATCGGGTGAATCTGATTGCCATCGACCGCGAGGTGCGCGCGGCAACGGAAATTGCGGGCGGCAACGGCCTGATCGCCGTCAATATCATGCGCGCGGTGTCGGAATATGTCGCCAACGTGCGTCAGTCTTGCGAATCCGGCGCGGGAGCAATTGTTGTTGGCGCGGGCTTGCCACTTGACCTGCCGGACCTGACCGCGGCGTATCCCGATGTCGCATTGATCCCGATACTTTCTGACTCGCGTGGCATCGCCATCGTACTGAAGAAATGGCTGCGCAAGTCGCGCCTGCCCGATGCCATTGTCATTGAACATCCGCGTTATGCGGGCGGGCATCTTGGGGCGGCGAAGATCGCCGATCTGGACGACCCGCGCTTTGATTTTCCACGTGTGCTGGAAGAGACCTTTAACGTATTCAAGCAACTGGATATTGAGCGCGAAAAAGTGCCGCTCATTCCGGCGGGCGGTATCTGTACGCCGGCACAAGTGCACGAATTGTTCGCGCTGGGTGCGAGCGCCGTGCAAGTCGGCACGCCATTCGCCGTCACCGAGGAAAGTGACGCCCATCCCAATTTCAAACGCGTGCTGGCCGAGGCCAAGCCCGAAGATATCGTTACCTTTATGAGTGTGGCCGGGTTGCCGGCGCGCGCCGTCAAAACCCCGTGGCTGGAGAAATACATGGTCAAGCTGCCGGTGCTGCAGCGGCGTGCAGGTACGCGCACCGATTGCACGCTGGCGTTCGATTGCCTCGAACAATGCGGGCTGCGCGACGGCATCGAGCGTTTCGGCCAATTCTGCATCGATCATCACCTCGCGGCCGCGTTGAAAGGCGATGTCGAGCATGGCCTGTTCTTTCGCGGGGCCGCCGCGCTGCCATTTGGCAAGCAGATTCGTCCCGTCAAGGACCTGATCAATTATTTGCTGAATGGCATCATGCCGGCGGATCTGGCGCCGGTCGTTTGAGTGCCAATTTGCAAGTCACGAATGTGTGGGATTGTGGGCGGATCGCGGGCGGATAGCAGGCAGATGCCGGGCATTTGGCCCGCCAAAATCGGGAATCCAACTTGACGGCATAATGCTCGCATGTGGGAAAAAACAAGAATCTACTTCGCGATGGGCGAGTCCTGCGTCAAGGAGGCGTGGTCCTTCGCGCCGTGCCGGGAATTCTGGGCGTTGAGTGCGTTTGTGGCGGTGTCAGCGGTGATGACGGTGGTGATGCTGGCATTTTTCGCCAGACGCTGGCGCCTTCATGCCATGCGGCGCGCGACAAAAAAACTCACGCTGGAATATCTTGAATCGCAACAGCAGGTCGCGGATGACTTGACCATGCAGCGCCTCAAATGGAAGGGCGATAGCTTTGTTGCGCCGGAACAAGATCAGGCGCATATCACCGCCGATATACGCGAAGCATTGCGAACCCGGAAGCTCAACGGTCCGCATAGTCATTGATGCCATTGACGTCACTAACGCAGCGGGCTGATAACTATTTCATCGGCACCGCGAACTGCTCGTCAAACGGCTTTCGAACGTGCGAACTCTTCGACTTCCAGATGGCATGGCGCCAGCAGCAGATGCGTGAGTTCTTCCGGATCCTGGGTATGCATGTGTTCGGCAAAGGCGGCCAGTCGCGGGTCATGTGAATCCGTCAGCGCCACGACCAGCGCCCGGGCGGTTTCGCGCGCGGTGGGGCCTCCCGCTTGATAGGTAGGCCAGCCTTTGTAGTGCGACAGGAGTTGTTCGCGATGATCCTGATACAGCGGGCACGCGCGCGTGAAATCGACTTCCGCTTTCTTGGCGGCGATCTCCGCATCAATCTCGGCATCGGAATGCCGGTACCGGGCTTTTTCAGCTTCGGTCCAATGTGCCTTTTTTTCGTGCCCGTCACCATGATGTTCCCGCAGCGTTGCCATCGTCGACTTGAGTTCAATTTGTGAATGGGTATGTGAATCCCGGAAGACGTGAACCATGTTCGCGCCTTGGCCTTCCATTCCGACGTAGCGCATACCCGCTGCCACCCGCCGCGGATTGAAGCGAAACTGACGGCTGCACGCCGCTTTCAGGGTGTCGAGAAGGGCGTTTATTTTTGCGGGATTCATGTGCGGTCCTTTGATTTTTTTGCGTCGCTGTGCCAGGAATGCAGAGTATCACGGCGTTCCCAATGACCTTGCAATTGAGAAGGGTAGTTCATATCGGCATGCATCGCAGCCGGTTTGGCGGTCGCCGGCATTATTCACAACGCTGCATGTCGGATCCGGCAAGTTACCTTATCATTCGTTTCTATTTTCCGGGGAAAGCGATATGTTGAAAGTCTTGGCCGTCTGCGCATTGGCATGGTGTTGCAACGTGGCCCATGCCCAGGTACCGGCGGCGTCCCCTGTGCCGTCAACCACACCGTCCACTGCATCAGCGCAGCCGGTCGCCGGCGACCCGGCTGTGTCGGCCCCCATCCGGCTCGATCCGGTCGTCACAGCGCGGCTTGACCCGGTCGTCGCCACCCAAGCTTTCATGAATCGCCTGCAGGGCGAGGCCCGCGCAAAATCCGATGCCTACGCGGAAGGCGGCTATTGGCTGCTGCTGTGGAATCTTGTCTATGGGCTGGTGGTCGCGTGGTTGCTGCTTTCGCGGCGTATTTCTTCGCGTATCCGCGATTTTGCCGAACGACGCACGCATCGCAAGAGCCTGCAAACGCTCATTTATGCGCTTGCATATATTCCGCTGACAGCGTTGTTCACGTTCCCGATCACATTCTATGAGGGCTTCTATCGCGAACACCAATACGGACTGTCCAATCTTTCCTTTTTCCACTGGCTGGGTGAATCCGGCATCAGCCTTGGCGTGGACATGGTGTTGTTGGGAATCGCGATTACCGGCTTGTACGCAATCCTCAGGCGCGTGCCCCAAACCTGGTGGGCCTGGGGAACGATTGCAGGCAGTGTTTTCATCATGCTGGTGATGATGATCGGGCCTGTGTTTATCTCGCCGTTGTTCAATTCGTACAAACCGTTGCCCGACGGGCCGATCCGCAACGACATCCTGTCCATGGCGCGTGCCAACGGCATCCCGGCGGACAACGTGTATTACTTCGATGCGTCGAAGCAGACCAAGCGCGTCAGCGCCAATGTGAGCGGGCTGTTTGGCACGACGCGGATTTCCCTGAACGATAATCTGCTCAATCGCACGTCGCCCGCGGAAATCCGCGCGGTCATGGCGCACGAAATGGGCCATTACGTGTTGAACCATGGTATCAAGCACACGGTGTCGTTCAGTCTCGTCCTGCTGGGCGGATTGCTGTTCATCAAGTTCAGCTGGGACTGGGCAGCCGCGCGTTTCGGCGGCCGCTTCGGTGTACGCAGCATTTCCGATCCGGCCGGCTTGCCGCTGCTTGCGGCGTTATTTTCTGTCTATGTATTTCTTGCCACACCCGTGCTCAAGACCATCATTCGCACGGCGGAAGTTGAGGCGGACCTGTTTGGCCTGAATGCCGCGCGCGAGCCGGACGGCTTTGCGGAAGCAATCTTCAAGCTGGCGGAATATCGCAAGCTCGAGCCGGGTGCGGCGGAAGAGTTTGTGTTCTTTGATCACCCGAGCGGATATAGCCGTATTTTTGCCTCAATGCGCTGGAAGGCCGAGAACACGAAGTAGCAGGCGGGGTGGGCGATCCGCGCTCATCGCTGGATATCCGGTCACACTCTTTCGGGCGGCAAACTACATAGGATGTCCGCCAGACCCGATCAATTCGTTCAGTGTGGCTATTGCGACGTAAGGTACGTTCCCGCCGCACCGACGGCAACGTATCCGGTCGCGGTGCGCGCGACCGATGTCAAATCATTGGTGGTGCCGGAAGCTTGCGATTGCCACGTGATGCCGTCCGCGCTGGTGTAAATACTGCCGCTGCTGCCGACCGCGACAAACTGTCCCCCGTAAACAACTGATGCGATGTCCTTTGTCGACATTGCGGGTTGCAGGGTCCAGGTCACGCCATCGCTGCTCGTGAGCAATGTCCCCGCTGCGCCAAGCGCCACGTAGGTGGTGGTCGTGGTTGTCGTTGTTCCCACCGTCGTCGCGTATGAGCCAAACGCAATAGCCCGCAAATCGCGGGTGGTGTTGACGGCAATGGTTGTCCACGTCACGCCATCGGTACTGGTCACCAAGGTTCCTTCCGCGCCGACCGCTACATACAATGCGCCACCGTAGACTGCGGCGTACAGGTTTTTCGTCGTGGGTGAGGTGGCGACAGTCCACGTACTGCCATCGGCACTGGTGATAATCGTGCCGGCAGCGCCGACGGCTGCAAACGAACCGGTGCCAGGGCTCGCAAGCGCATAGAGATCGGCGACCGTCCCGCTGGTTTTCGCGGTCCAGGTCAACGCATCGGAAGTGAAGATAACTGTCCCTGCCGCACCTGCCGCGACGAAACCGGCGCCGCCATTCAGGATGGCATTGAGATCCGCCGGGGCCGCGGGATTGGTCAGTGCGGTCGCGGCGGCGCCGCCGACGCTGGAGAAAATGACGCCGCCGGCACCCACGGTGGCAATGGTCGTCGTTGCCACGCTGACACTATTCAGTCGGCCTGTGCCGACGGGCGCGCCCATCACCCAGGTGGCGCCGGCAAGTCTCGGTGTCGCGACCTGCGTTGGGGCGCCCGTTCCGCCTGGGCCGCCATTTTTGCGGCCATTGATGGTAAAGGAATAAGTGGTGCCATTGACCAGCCCGCCTACCGTGTACGGAGATGTCGCCCGCGTAATGGCGCTACCGCCAAGCGATAACCAATTCGACGTCGTGACCGAACTGCCCGTGGCATAGAAAACCCAGTACTCCACGTCCGGATCCGCCGTCCATGTAAGCGTGACGGAGCTGTCGCCTGCCACTGCCTTGAGATCGGGTGGTGCATCGGCGGAGCTGCTGTTGCTGCTGCAACCGTTGAGCACAGCCGCGATGACGAAGGCAGCCATGAGGAGAGCGAATCGTTTCACAAAAATTTCCTTGGACGTTACTGACGGCGGATTATCCCACAATCTCTCTTTGACCCCTCCATGGCGCATACGTTCGTCCGGCCCGACAGGCCGCTTCCAAGCCAATGCCTGGCACCCACTGCCCGCGACGATCCTCAATGCTGGCGTGTCGTATCACGGTGGGGGTACCATGACATTCCGATGAAAAACTCTTGTCATTTCGCTGCTGACGCCATGCCAGGCCTTACCCAGACACGTGTTTCAATGCCGTGGTCCACGCGGGGGCGTGCACGCGCGATCGTCGTGCAACGGATCGCTTTTGCGATGGCCGTTTGCATGGCGGGCGTGCTCATCGGCAACGCCAATGCGGTCACGTTTCGCTGGTCGAGCCAGGGTGATTACCTCACCGCCGATCCGCACGCCCGGAATGAAGGCTTGAATAACAACATCAACGATCACATCTACGAGCGCCTGACGGTTCGAGGCAGGAAACTCGAAATCCTCCCGGCGCTGGCCGAATCGTGGATCAAGGTCAATGACCTCACCTGGCGGCTCAATCTGCGCAAGGGAGTGAAATTTCACGACGGCACGCCGTTCACGGCGGACGACGTTGTGTTTTCGTTCGAGCGCGCGCAGTCGGCCCGATCGAACTTCAAGGTGTTCGCGGCACCCTTGGGCAAGGTACGGCGGATCGATGACCACACCGTCGAATTCGTCACATCCCAGCCGCATCCGGCGTTCATGGGTAATCTTGTTTTCATCAACATCACGAGCCGCAAATGGGCCGTCGCGCATGGCGTGGCCGCGCCGCAGGACTACAAGACCGGGGAGGAAACCCATGCCTCGCGTCACGCCAACGGCACCGGGCCATTCAGGCTGGTCAGCCGCGAGCCCGAGGTGAAAACGGTGCTGCAAAAGAACCCTGATTGGTGGGGTATCAAGGCGGGGCGTTTCGAGGGCAATGTGACGGAAGTGCGTTATCTGCCCATCAAGTCGGATGCGACACGCATGTCTGCGCTGATCACCGGTGAAGTCGATTTTGTGCTCGATCCGCCGCTCCAGGATATCCCGCGCCTGAAGCGTGAGCCGCGCGTGAAAATCATCGAAGGCCCGGAGAACCGCGTGATCTTCCTCGGCATGGACCAGGGGCGCGACGAGCTCGCGCACAGCAATATCAAGGGCAGGAACCCGTTCAGGGACATCCGCGTGCGCCGCGCGATCGCACACGCCATCGATATCGAGGCGATACGCACACAGGTGATGCGCGGTTTCTCGCAGCCCACCGGCAACGTCATGGTCCCTGCATCGTTCGGCTATCGCGCCGAACAGGAAGGCCGCCTTGCCTACGATGTCGATCGAGCGAAAACGCTGTTGCGCGATGCCGGTTATGCGGGCGGCTTCGAGGTGACGATGGATTGCCCGAACAATCGCTACGTGAACGACGAGCGCATCTGCACCGCGATTGCCGCGATGCTGGCGCGCGCGGGAATCCAGCTCCGGGTAGTGGGCCTGCCGCGCGCGCAGTTCTTCCAGAAACTGGAGCGCCGGGATTCCAGTTTTTTTCTTTACGGCTGGGGTGGCGCGCCCAGCGACGGCACCACTTTCCTGACGCCGATCGCGCACAGCTTTGATGGCAAGGGGCGCGGAGATTTCAACATGGGACGCTTTTCCGATCCCGAGGTTGATCGTGCCATTGAACAGGCGTCCGTCGAGATGGACGATGCGAAGCGGGAGGCGCTGCTGTCCGCTGCGGCGGCGCGAATTCGCGAACAATCGTACATGATTCCCCTGCATCGGCAGGTCATTCCCTGGGCCGCGCGCGCCGGGGTCAGTGTGGTGCATCGCATGGATAACGTGCTGAGCATCGCCTGGGTCGCGATGCCCCCAAAATAGTCACAGCCAGATATAAAACACAAGCACTGGCGGGCGTTTCAGGGCGAAAAGCCTCCGAGAGCCGCGCCAATGCTGGGGTTTTATGAATTGACGCGAGTTGAATGTGATTGTGCCGGACGATGGCGCCCTTGCCGTTGCCACTCGTCCCGCAAAACTTGCGTTTCGTCCCCGATTGCTGGTTGCCGGCATTTTGCGTCGTTAAGCTGCTGTTTTCCTGGCATCCAATGGAATGGCGCACGATACATGGTGACAAATTGACACATATGCCGATTGCTGGCCACCGTAATATTGGCGGGGTGCGTCTTGTCGCGGGCCGCTCGTCCCATCAAAGCCAACCTGAATGGGAGCCCGTTCGGTTTCCTTGCCGACCGTTGTCATAGGCATGATCGGTGCGCCCACAAACCCGCTCAAACACGCTCGAACACTTATGCGCGCCTCGCGATTGGGCAAAAGCGTGATAATGCTCCCGGTCGCGCCGCTCAACACCCTACGTCCAACGTTTACGCGACTCATCGTCACAAGAACAACCCATCCGTGGAATAGAAGAAAATGTTGCGTCATATATTGCTTGCCCTAATCATTGCCACTGGCGCCGCCGCGTGCAGCAAGGACGCTGCCAAAGCCGACAAGGCGGCAGCCGCGGCGGCCAACGAGCGGCCGTTGCTGCTCGCGGCAGAAGACCTGCTCACAGTGCGCAATAACGCGTTGGCGTCCGGACCGTCGATTACCGGCTCGGTACAACCCGAGCGCCGCGCGGACTTGCGCGCCGAAGTGTCGGCCGTGGTATTGCAGGTGCTGAAGGAAAATGGCGATGTTGTCCGTCGTGGCGATTTGCTGGTGCGTCTTGACGACACGGCGATTCGCGATAGCCTCGATTCGGCCGAAGCCGCGACCCGCGCATCGAGCTTGTCTTATGACCAGGCGGAACGCCAATTCCAGCGCATGACCACGCTGCGGAAATCGGGGATGGTGTCCACGCAGGCGCTGGAAGACGCGGAAACTCGCCGCAATAATGCGCAAAGTGATCTGGAGGCAGCGAAAACCCGGGCCGCGCAGGCGCGCCAGCAATTGCAGCGTACCGCCGCGCGTGCGCCGTTTGACGGCATCGTCAGCGATCGCAAGGTCTCGGCTGGCGACACCGCGCAAATCGGCAAGGAACTCGTCAAGGTCATCGACCCGACAAGCATGCGTTTCGAGGGTCTGGTATCGGCCGACAACATCGGCAGCGTGAAAGCCGGACAGGCGGTGTTTTTTCAGATAAATGGCTATGGCGACAAGGAATTCGCCGGAAAAGTGAGACGCGTCAATCCGGCGGCCAACGCGACAACGCGGCAAGTCGAAGTGCTGGTGGATTTTGTCGACAAGAAGCAGCCGATTTTGGCGGGCCTCTATGCCGAAGGCCGAATCGAGACGGAAAGCACCACCGGTCTGACCATACCCGCCACCGCGCTGGTGCGTGACGGTGACAAGACTAACGCCTGGCGATTGAAAGGTAGCGCGCTGCAAAAAGTCAGCCTGACAATCGGCGAGCGCGATTCCCGTAGCGGTGATTTCGTCCTGAAAGGCGGACTGGCCGAGGGCGACCGCCTGGTTCGCTATCCGTCGGCGACACTGAAGGAAGGGCAGAAAGTCGAGATGGCGATTGCTGCCGCTCCATCGATTGCACCCGCGAAGGGTACCGGTTCCGCCGATGTTGCGAAGGCAGCAACGTCCGCCGACCTTTCGAAGGCAGCAACGTCTGCCGAAGTTGCGAAGGCTACCAAGCCGGTCGATGCCACGAAAGCCGCCACAACTACTGATGCCACCAAGGCCGCCGCAACCGACGCGAGGAAATAGCCATGTTCCTGTCCGATTTCAGTATCAAGCGACCGGTGACGACGGTCGTCATAATCATCATGCTCATGGGCCTCGGTTTGATGGCGCTGAAGAATTTGCGCGTCAACCAGATTCCCGATGTCGAGCAGCCGGTTATCGTCGTCAATATTCCGTATCCCGGCGCGTCGCCGGAAACGGTCGAGCGCGAAATCGTCAATCGGGTTGAAAAGGCCCTGCAGAGCATTTCGCAGGTCTACCAAATCAAGTCCACGGCGAGCGAGAGTTCGGCGTCCATCGTCATTATCTTCAACTTCAAGAAGAACATGGTGGAAGCCTCGGATGAAATTCGCAATGCGATCGCGTCGGTCAGGCACAAGCTGCCGGTTGAAATGCGCGAACCTATCCTGCGGCGTATTGATCCGTCCGCGCAGCCCATCATGCAACTGGCGCTGTCGTCCAGCAAGCAGACGCATGCTGAAATCTCCCGCCTTGCCGAAGACGTGTTGGCCGACAAATTCCGCGCAATCGATGGTGTCGCGGTGGTCAATGTCAACGGTGCGCTGCGGCGCGAGTTGTCGGTGCTGCTGCGCGCTGAAAGACTGCGCGAGTACAACATCTCGGTGACCGACGTTGTGAACGCGTTGCGCAATCAGAACACCACGTCCCCGGTCGGACGCGTCAAGGGCGCCCTCGATGAGCAAAGCATCCGCCTGGTCGGGCGCATCGAATCGCCCGCCGAGTTTGAGCAGATCGTGCTGAAGCGACGCGGCAATGAAGTGGTGCGTCTTGGCCAGGTGGCCAGCGTTGCCGACGGCTTTGCCGAACTCTCCGGATTCAGCCTGCGCAATGGACTGCCGAACGTCGGTATCGCCGTCACCCGCTCGCGCGACGCCAGCACCGTGTCGGTCGCCGACAAGGTGCGCAAGGAAGTCGAGGAAATCAACAAGACATTGCCGGCCGGATCAAAACTGGAAGTCACCCAGGACGGCGGCAAGGATGCCCAGACCAGCCTGCAGAATGTGATCGAGGCATTGATGTTCGGCGCGCTCCTGACGATCTTTGTGGTGTACGCGTTTCTCAATTCGTGGCGCTCCACGCTCATCACCGCGCTGGCCTTGCCGACCTCGGTGATCGCCGCCTTCATCGCCGTGTGGGCCTGCGGGTTCACGCTCAATTTCATGACCTTGCTGGGACTCTCGCTCGCCATCGGCGTGCTGATCGATGATGCCATTGTCGTTCGCGAGAATATCGTCCGCCACATGGAAATGGGCGAGGACCGGCGCACCGCCGCCAGCGCGGGCACGCAGGAAATCGGACTCGCCGTGACGGCGACGACGTTCTCCATCATCGCCGTATTCATTCCCGTCGCATTCATGGGCGGTGGCGGCGGGGAATGGTTCCGGCCGTTCGCGTTGACCGTTGCCACGTCAGTGCTCGTGAGCCTGTTCATTTCGTTCACGCTCGATCCGATGTTGTCGGCCTATTGGGGTGACCCGGTTGGATACCAGCAACGCACAAAAACGGGACTCAGCCTGTGGCTCTCGCGGTTCAATATCTGGTTCGATCATCAGGCCAGCCGCTATGGGAATGTGATCGCATGGGCGCTGCATCACCGGCGTTACATGGCCTTGATTGCCGGCCTGAGTTTGTTGGGAGCGCTGGCATTGCAGGCCACGGTTGGGGGATCGAGTTTCCTGCCGGCATCTGACGTCGGGACAATCGCCATCGAAGTGCGCACGCCGTCCAGTGCCAGCCTCGACTATTCCCGCCTGAAGGTTGAAAAAGCGGCCGAGCTCGCGCGAACGATGAAAGAAACGGTGGCGACCAACACTAACGTCTACGCCGGCGGCGGGCGCGTCTATGTCGACCTCGGCAAAAGCACCACGCGTAAACGCTCGGCCGGCGAGATCGCCGTCGAATTGCGCACGCACCTGACACGCCTGGTCGGCGCGGAATATACGGTGCTTGACGATTTGAACAACGGCGCCCGCAAGCCCGTGCAGATCCTGTTTTCTGGCCCCGATTCACGGCGACTGATGGCCATCACCAGTGACTTCATGAAAAAGTTGAACAAGGTACCCGGTGCCATCGATGTCGGCCTCTCCGAGCAGGATCCCAAGGACGAACTGCGGATTGAGCTCAATCGCGGCTTGGCCAACGCGCTGGGCATTTCGGTGGGCGATGCCGCACAGGCTCTCCGCGTAGCCTTCGCAGGCGTAGAAGTGGGCGATTGGGTGGACCCGACGGGCGAATCGCGAGACGTTTCGGTGCGTTTGCATCCCGATGACCGCGTCAATGCGACCAACATCGAACGCCTGCCGATCGCCGTCAGTGGCAGCAACATGATGGTGCCCCTGGACCAGATCGCCACCATCACCATGGGCAAGGGCCCGGCGCAGATTCAGCACTCGGACGGCAAGCGCATGATCGCCGTATCGGCCAACGCGCAAGGGCGCTCGCCTGGCGAAGTGACCGCGGACGCGATGAAGATTGCCAGTCAGATCGACTTTCCGACGGGGTACGGGCTTGAACTTGGCGGTGCATCCCGCGACCAGAAAGAGGTGTTCACGGAAATGGGCATTGCGCTGGTGACCGGCATCGGCCTCATGTATTTCACGCTGGTGATTCAATTTGGCTCATTCACCGCACCTTTGCCAATCATGCTATCGCTGCCCTTGAGCCTGATCGGCGTGGTGGTGGCACTGTTGCTAACCAAGGGAACACTGAATCTGATGAGCTTCATCGGCGTCATCATGCTGATGGGTCTGGTGGCCAAGAATGCGATCCTGTTGCTCGATTGCGCGCGCAAGGAAGAAGCACAGGGGGTCAGCCGCGAAGAAGCGCTGATGCACGCGGGACGGGTGCGCTTGCGGCCAATCCTGATGACGACTTTCGCGCTGATCGCCGGCATGATGCCGGTGGCCATTGGGCTGGGTGAAGGCGGTGAGTTCTACCGGCCGATGGCCATTGCCATCATCGGCGGAACTATTACCTCGACCATCCTCACGCTGCTGGTGGTGCCGACGTTCTACGACTCGATCGAAATTGCCCGCGATCGCGCGTTCGCCAAGTTCCATGCGCGCGAAGTGCGCTGGAATACGTTCGCCGCGTTCGTGGTGACGCTGATCGAGGCCATACTCGCGCTGCTGCTGATCCGGTTGATCTATCGGCTGGTCATGATGTTGGTTGGCTGGCCGATGGCACGCAAACGGCATCGGGATCAGATCGTCGCCAAACCGGCGATCCGGATGCAGGGCGATTGAATCGCGGGCGCGATCGGCTGAGCGCGATGTACCTGCTGGCAGCAATTGCGAGGTGCGCACCAGCATGAATATCTGGATCGCATTATTTCGCGGCATCAATGTGGGCGGCAACAACATGTTGCCGATGAAAGCCCTGACGGCACTCATCGAGGGGCTCGGCGGGACGCAGGTGAAGACCTATATCCAGAGCGGAAACGCGGTATTTGGCGGCGGCGGGCCGGATGCCGTGATCCTGTCAAAGCGTATCGAAGCCGCTGTATTGAATAACCATGGATTTTCACCGCGCGTGATGCTTCTCACCCGGAAGGAACTGGAGAGAGCTGCAATCGCGAACCCTTTCCGGGAGGCGGAGGCGGAACCAAAGACCCTGCATATTGCATTTCTGGCGGAGGCGCCAACGCAGCCGGATCTGGCGGGCATGGACGCGCTCAAACGCGAGGGCGAAGCGTATGCGCTGGACGGCAAAGTGTTCTACCTGCATACGCCGGGCGGCCTTGGTCAATCGAAACTTGCCGAGCGCTACGAGAAATTGCTGGGCGTACCGGCGACGGCCCGCAACTGGAACACGGTCATGAAGTTGCGCGAGTTGGCGAAGGAAGCATGAGCTTTGCACCGCAGCCGATTGCGAAGTTGCCGATTTGTCATATCAACCGCAAGGGCCTGACCACGGGGAACACAAAGACCACGGCGGAAAAGCAAGGGTATTTCCGGGTTTTTTCGTGGTCTCCGTGTTCGCCGTGGTTAAGGATTCCTTCACCGGATCACGAAATACTCCACCTCATTCCGTTCGTCGCTACGCCGCCGCCAGCACGTCGTTCAACGGCACATACGCGAGCCCCTGTGCGCTGGCAACCGGCTCGCAGGTGATCTTCCCATCCGCGACATTGAGACCGGCGCCAAGATGCGGATCATCCTTCAGCGCCTGCCGCCAGCCCTTGTCGGCCAGGGCAAGCGTGAAAGGCAGCGTCACATTGTTGAGCGCGAAGGTGGACGTACGCGCCACCGCACCGGGCATATTGGTCACGCAATAGTGCACCACGCCATGCTCGATGTAGGTGGGATTCGAGTGCGTGGTCGGGCGCGAGGTTTCCGCGCAGCCGCCCTGGTCGATGGAAATGTCGACGATGGCGCTGCCGGGTTTCATGCTCTTGACGATGTCGCGGGTAATGAGCTTAGGTGCCGCCGCGCCGGGAACCAGCACGGTGCCAATCAGCAAGTCGGCGCGCTCGGCGTAATGCGCGATATTGGCGCTGCTGGAAAACACCGTGCGTACGCGACCCGAAAACTCGACCGCGACGCGCTTCAGTACATCCGCGCTGCGATCCAGGATGGTGACATCGGCACCCATGCCGTGCGCAATGATGGCCGCGTGCGTGCCGGATACGCCGCCGCCGAGAATCACCACTTCCGCCGGCGCCACGCCGGGCACGCCGCCCAGCAGGATGCCGCGTCCACCGGCTGATCCTTCGAGCGCGCGTGCACCCACTTGCGGGGCAAGCCGGCCGGCTACTTCGGACATCGGTGTCAGCAGCGGCAGTGCGCCGCGCGCGGATGTCACCGTCTCATAGGCAATACAGATCGCGCCGGAGGCGATGAGGTCCTGGGTTTGCACGGCGTCCGGCGCCAAGTGCAGGTAGGTGAACAGCACCTGTCCACGGCGCAGGCGTTTGCGTTCAATGGCGAGCGGCTCCTTGACCTTGACCACCAATTCGGCGCGGGCGAATACTTCTTCCGCGGTCGCGACCATTTCCGCACCCGCCGCACGGTACTCATCATCGGTGATGCCGGCACCCACACCCGCACCCGCCTCGATCAGGACTTCATGCCCGCGCGCGACCAGCTCATGCACGGAACCCGGGACCAGCCCGACGCGACGTTCGTTGTCTTTGATTTCTTTTGGTGTGCCGACGATCATTTCATGCTCCAGTTTCGTTTGTTGTTAAGGACTGCGACTAAAGAGTGCGACTATTTTCCAACTAATGCGCCAGCGTGGAAACACCTGCAAAAAAAGTTAAAACTCAAGCACTGGTGCGCCATCTGGGCAATTTGTGTCTGTAGAGCCGCGCCAGTGCTAGGGTTTGCCTGACGGTTCGTGTAAAGCCGGGGCGCTGACTACATCGCTGACTACATCGCTGGCTACGTCGCCGGCTATGTTCATGGCAGCGGGCTCCGGCCACCCAATCAGGTAGCCTTGAAACGCCTGGCATCCCAGCGCAATGAGAAAATCCCATTGCGCTTCGGTTTCGATGCCTTCGGCAATCACCTCTTTGCCCATGCTCTGCCCCAGCGACAGGATGCTCCGGACAATCGCCGCGGCATTGGGGTCGGTGAGCATGCCGTGGACAAATGACAGGTCCAGCTTCAATTGATCCACCGGCAATCGCTTCAGGTACGACAGCGACGAATATCCCGTACCGAAATCGTCCAGGCACAGGATGATGCCCTTTGCCTTCAGCACGGCCATCCTGGCGTGCGCGTCTTCGACGTTACTCAGCATCACGCTTTCGGTCAGCTCCAAAACAAGTTTGTGCGGGTTGGCTCCGGTGACGTTGAGCACGGTCATCACCAGTTCGACGAAATCCGCGTGGCGAAATTGATGCGCGCTGACGTTAACCGCGATAGTCAGGTGCGCTTTGTCCGGTTGCGCGCTCCATGCCACCAACTGCATGCATGCGGTCTCGAGTACCCAGGCGCCGAGCTGCTGAATCAGTCCCGCATCTTCGGCAACCACGATGAACTCCTCCGGCCACACCAGGCCGCGCCGCGGGTGTTGCCAGCGCACCAGCGCCTCACAGCCGGTGATGCGCCGTTCACGATCCACTTGCGGTTGATAGTGGACCGACAATTGCCCGTCATGCAGCGCCAGCCGCAACTCGGATTCGAGCGTCGCGCGCGCCGAAAGCGCCAGTTGAATATTTGAATCGTAGAATCGCAATGCATTGCGGCCCGCCGCCTTGGCCTGGTACATCGACAAATCCGCACGTTTCAGCAACTCATCGATGGAATTTTCCTGACCGGCAAAGAGGGCGATGCCGATACTTGCGCTGCCGTGGAACGGGTGATCCGCAAGGATGAAGGGCTGATTCAGGGCCGCCAGGATTTTCTCGGCGGTGGCCCGCGCCTGATCGGCGGTCTCGTGGGGGGCATCGCTCAGATCGGTCAACATCACCACGAATTCGTCGCCGCCCAAGCGTGCCACGGTATCGCCGTCGCGCATGCAGGCAACGAGCCGCTGTGCGACCTGCTGGAGCAACAGGTCGCCTTTGTCATGGCCACGGGTGTCGTTGATGGTCTTGAAGTGATCAAGGTCAATGAACATCAGCGCACCCGCCCGCTTGATGCGGGCGCTGGCCAGCATGGCCTGGTGTAGGCGATCCATCATCAGCCGGCGGTTGGGCAGGCCGGTCAGTGAATCGTAGAAGGCGAGGCGCGTAATCTCCTCTTCGTGTGCCTTGCGGCGCGAGATATCGGTCATGGTGCTGACGTAGTGAGTCACTTCCCCTTCGGCCGCCGTTACCGCGGTAATCGTCAGCCAGGCAGGATAGACCTCGCCATTCTTGCGTTGATTCCAGATCTCACCCTGCCAGGCGCCGGTGAAGCGGATATTTTCCCAGATGGCGCTGTAGAAAGCGGAGGTTTGGCGACCCGAGTGGAACATGCGCGGCGTCTGCCCGATTATCTCGTCGATACGGTAGCCGGTCATGTCTACAAATGCGCGATTGACTTGCAGAATGTGCGAGCGGGCATCGGTGATCATGATGGCTTCCTGCGATTCAAACGCGGTAGCGGCCACGCGCAAGTCGGCTTGCGCGTCCTTGAGCGCGCTGATGTCAGTGAGCGCGATGCGTACCACCGTCGCTTCTCCGCTCGTCGTGACTTGCAGGCAATCGAGTTGGGCATGCAGTGCCGAGCCGGCACGGGTCCGCAGCGCCAGTTCGATGTGCCGCTTCTCGGATGTCTGCAGCAGGCTCATGAAATCCCGGCGCCAGCGGTCGCTGTGCGACGGTGCCACATAGCGCGCAAAGCGGCGCCGCAGCAGTTGCTTGCGCTCCTCACCCAGCATAGTCGCGCCGGTCAGGTTCACTTCGAGGATGACACCCTCAAGGTTCAGCGTGAAGTAGCCGACGGGCGCGAAGTCATACAGATCCAGGTAACGATCCCGGGCAGTTTCCAGCGCAAGCTGCGTGCGCCGCAGTTCTTCGTTTTGCTGCTCCAGTTCCGTCTGGTGTACGCGGAGATCGTGTAGAAACTCCTCGCAGGTTCTCGCCTGCGCCTCATTCTCAAGCGCGCGGGCAAGCTGCGCTTGCGCGCCGCCACGCAATGTCGTTTTGTGCCGCTTGGCTCCGCGCGGGTTTTTTGGCATGGGCGTCATGCCTCGACCCGCGAGCTGAAGTTGAGCTTTTTTCCCGCGCGTTTGGGCGCTCGCATCGGCTCGCGCAAATTGCGCTTCAATGTCCTGGCCACGGCATTGCGTCGCAGGGCAGGCTGCTCTGTGTGAAAAGTTTTGTTTTTCTCAGCCACCGAATAGCCCAATAGGAGAGAGTACGGAATGTGCGCCCGACGCCCAGGATTTCAGTAAGTATCCATGATTCACGTGCCACTTGGCTGCACCGCCCTTCAGTCAAATGGTAGCCGACCCTGCGCGTCGCGACTTGTGTTGGATCAACGAAGTCACGCGGACAGGAAACGTAAGCGTGGCAGCGCCGACGATGAAGATCGTGGAAGGCGGCGTGAAAGGCGGATTTCAGGCGTTTCTTGTCGAACTCAAGCACTGGCGCGCATTTAGAGGAAAAATGACGTGGAAGGCGCGCCAGTGCTTGAGTTTCAAAAAGGGTTTTGGAGTTTGTTTGGCCACGCTCGATTCGAAAATGCGGTGCCGGACAACGGGCGGTTGCCGCCTGATATTCATGCTTGGCGGATCGATTGTTGGGAAGCCGGTGATATGGAGCCAATCGCCAGGCCGAATTGGCCTGTCCCGGTACGCTTGCGGGATGTGTTGATCGCTTCGGCATTCGCCTTGCTGCGCCAGTATCCGGGGGTGCTATAGTTTCTCAATTGAGGAGGAGTCGGTCCGGTCGATTTCAAAAAAGGGAAACGCCCTATGAAACAAGTTCTCGCCATAGCCTTTGCGGCGATCATGTTGATACTGTCGGCCTGTTCGTCGGGGCTCGATCGCAAGTTCGACGGTACGAGTGAGAAGTCCTTTGAGTCCAGCCTCGCCGCGATAAAAAAATCCGCCAAACCTGATGAAATCGCGCGTCTCGACGACGCATTGCTGGTACTGGCCATCACCGATGTGAGCATTGGCTACGAAGGCGGCATTATCGGCGCGCTTCAGAAAATATCCACCAGGAGTCCGGAACAACTCGCGGATCAACTGATGCCGCTGGTCAATGGCAAAACCGGACGCGAAATCATTGCCGCCGGACAAAAGCGGAAAAAAGATGAAGCGGCCCGACAACTCGTCAACGTTGACCGCGAAATCGCCCAGTTGAAAAAAATGAGCGAAGACAAAGAGTCATCAAAGGGAGCGCTTGCGCCCATCGCGATCATTGAGCCCACGCTGCGTTTCAACAGCGTCGGTCCGGAAAAAATCAGTGTGATGGATTTCAAGGTCAGAAACGGTACCGATATCGGGCTTACGTATCTCTACCTGCGCGGCGCGGTCGCGGACTCAGTCAGCAGCAAAGTGCTGTTCAGCGACGACATCAAATACAAGCTTGCCGACGAGCCCCTCCTGCCCGGCGTGACCAAGAGCTTGCGACTGCCGTATTCGGGACGCGGCAAGTGGAATGCGCCGGAGATCTGGGGAAAAGACAATCTGGTATTCACCATCGAAGTTGTCAACGCAGAGAACCTTCAGGGACACAAGGTCGCGGCGGCGTTCACGCACCATGATGCCAAGCGGCTGGGCTCACTGGAAAATACCCGTCAAACACTTGAAAAGATACTGACCGAGAAGTGACGCCGTACCGGGCCGTACCCCCGGCCGGGCCGGCCACCTTGACGGGTGGCACGATACATTGACACAGGCAAGACCGCACGACCCGAATCAGGTACTCCAGGAACATGAGCCGCATACAGACAGTCGTTTTCGCTTTCCTCGCCGTCAATTTTCTGCTGGGCGCGATATCTTTGCTGGCGGCGCGTGGTGAGCGTCCGGCGCCAGCATTGCGGTGGTGGGGATGGGGCACGCTGATCTATGCTGCCGGATTGTTCATCGCGATGCTGCGATCGGCCCCTGAAGCGACAGCGCTCACGCTGGGCAACGCGCTGATTGCGTGGTCTCCGATCATTGCCATTGAGGGCGTACTCGAAAATACCGATTTTCGTTTGAATCGGCGCTGGGCATATGGCGCGCTGGCGATCGCAATCGCGATCCTGATTTATGCCAACTATTACGGCGACCTGGGCACGGCGTCTCAATCTTTGATTAACCTGATCGCGCCTGCTGTCATTGCGATCGCCACATTTGTCATCGGCGCCTACTGCCTGGTGCGTACGCCACGGCTAACCGCACCGGCCGCGTCGATTTTCCTGGCAGGGATGATGTTGCTGGCCGCCGCATTGTCGACGCTGCGCATCGCTTTTGCCAGCAACACGGCCAGCCTTGCCAGCGATGCCGATGGCATTGATCTGGTGATCTCGTTGTTTGTCATCGCGCAGATCGGTGTTGCCGTGGCGTGCACGTTGGCACTGTTCTGGATCGAACTGGTCAAAATGGAGCGCGTGCTGGCCAAGTTTGATTTCACCGACGTGCTGACTGAAGTGCCAAACCGCCGCGCAATCATGCGTCAATTCAGGGAAGCGGAATCACAGGCGGTGCGGAATGGCACGAATTTCGCGCTGCTGATTCTGGATATCGATAACTTCGGGCAGATCAATGACCGCTATGGCCATGCAATTGGTGATGAGGTGTTGCGACATGTTGCCGGCAGCCTGGCCCGGACGCGGCGTGCCGGCGACGCCTTGGGGCGCGTCAGTGGCGAAGAGTTTGTGATGCTATTAAACGGCTCGCGAGCAAACGCAGAAAGCGCGGCGGAACGATTGCGCACGGACGCTCAGGAAGTTGGTTTTGACTGCCGCGGGGTGAAACTGTCGATAAAGTTGAATGGGGGCTGGCGATGTTCCCCGAGGACGGTGTCGACTGGGACCAGCTATTTGCGGAAGCGGACAAGCGTTTGCGGAATCCCAAGCGAGATGGCCACAATCGCGTAACGGCGGCATAATTGCTTCTCCCATGCGAAATCCCCTGTTGATAGTTGCCGTCATGTTGCTCAATGCCTGCACATCTATGCCGACACCACCAACCGCGGTGGTATCCGCTGCCACGCGCGTGGAGCTGGCCCCATCGGGCAAACTGCGCGCCGCCATCAATTACGGCAATCCGATACTTGCCACGCGGGATGTCGTGACCGGCGAGCCGCGCGGCCTGTCTGTTGATCTTGCGCGTGAACTGGCGAGGCGGGTGGGGCTGCCGGTCGAATTTGTCATCTATACGGCGGCGGGAAAGGTTGTTGAGGGAATCAAATCCGGCGCCTGGGACATTGCGTTTTTCGCCATCGATCCGGTGCGTGCGGCTGATACCGATTTCACGGCGGCCTATGTTGTGATCGAAGGGGCCTACCTGGTGCCATACGATTCACCGATCCAGCGCAACGAAGATGTCGACCGCGAAAACGTGCGTGTGGTGGTCGGTCGCGGCAGCGCATACGACCTGTACCTCAGTCGCGAATTGAAACAGGCGAAGCTGGTGCGTGCCGCGACTTCGCCGGCAGTGACAGACATGATGGTGGCCGGGAAGATCGAGGTCGCGGCTGGTGTGAAGCAGCAATTGCAGGCCGACGCGAAACGCTTGCCGGGCCTGCGTTTGCTCGACGGCCGATTCATGGTCATCAATCAGGCGATGGCCGTGCCGAAAGGCCGACCGGCGGGTGCCGCTTATGTTGCCACATTCGTGGAAGAAATGAAGTCCACGGGCTTTGTGGCGGATGCCCTGAAACGCCATGGCATCGAGGGCGCCATTGTGGCGCCGGCTGCGCGTTGACGGCCTTGCCGCAACCAATTACGCGCACAACATAAATCAAAGCTGTCTGACCGCGCGCCTTGCCGGTATTGCGGCAGGTCAATTTCAGATTGCCGCAAAACCAGTGTTGGGCGTGCTTCAGATCCGCGTTACTCTTCGCAGGTAGTCCACATTGGCCTTCAGTGTCCAATCAAACTGCGCAAGCTGTTGCTGCACGAGTTCCTGACCGATGGTGAGCGGATTGCCGGGTGGCAGTTCCAGGTACGCGTCCGCGTCGGCATGATCGACAATGATGCGCATGCCAGCCTTGCGCGCGATATGCATGATTGCGGCGTTTTGTGTGAGACAGTGCATGAAGAGTTCGACGATTTGCAAATTGCGTGCACGCATCGCCGCACGATTGAACAGTGCCGTGCCGATGCCGTGTCCACGATATGCCGGCAAAACGCTGATACCCAATTCGGCGGCACCGTCCACGCAAGCCAAATGTGCAACACCCAGCAAGGTGAGTTCGTCGGTGTAGATGCCAAACACGCTATCGCGCTCAAACCGAATGCCGTCCACGTAAGCGTGGCGGGCATCGAGGTTAAGCAGGTTGCCGAAGCGCAGGCGCACGTCGTCGTCGGATAATTCGTCGAAATGCCGTTTTACCAGTTCCAGGTGGGAATGATTCAGGCGATGAACAGGGATCGTCATGGTTTATTCCGTCTTGGGTGATGAATAAAAAGGCCCCCGACCTAAGCCGGGGGCCGAATCCACGCCGTGAGGCATGGAGGAGGAGACGTGTCCGGTACGGCAGTACCGGATATCAGAAATGGGGCGGCAGCGCGGTCGAATACTCGTCAGGCGTTTCGACGAGTGCCTTGACTTTTGCGGAGACGTAGTCGGCGAGGCGCGTTGTGCCACTCCAGAGCGCGAAAATGCCGTTGGCAATGAGTTCACCCATGACGCGGCTGCGCTCAAGGCGGGCGCGCTGGATATATATTTCGATGGTGCGATAGTCGATCGTATTGGTATTCATATTGGTATTCATAAAGACCTCCATTGTGTGGAAGATGGTGGAACAAACGGTTGCAGGCGGATAGACTGTTTCCGGTCGCTACGCTGAAATTCCTGATAACTTCTAGGGGTATTGTTGCGTTGCACAATTGCAATATCGGCCCATTGGAGGGCAAAATCCAATCGTATGTTTGGATGAAGTGCATTGATTTTATTGATATCCGTCACAAAATTGTTGCAGCACAGCATTTTCCCGTAGAATTCTTGTTTGATTGTGGATATCCCCTCATGGAGCTTTATCAGCTGCGAAGTCTTGCCGCGATTGCCGAAGCCGGGCAATTGACGCGTGCGGCTGAAAAGTTGCATGTCAGCCAGCCTGCCCTGAGCGCCCAACTCAAGGCGCTGGAGGAAGAGCTCGAACTGCAACTGTTTGACCGCACGCCGGCCGGCATGACGCTCACGGCGGCCGGTAAACGCGTGCTCGCCAGTGCGGGAAAGGTGCTTGCCGCGGCGCAGGCATTGCAAAACGAAGCACGGCGGCTCAAGGCGCAAGTCGTGGGAAAAGCGAGCATCGGCACGCTGAGCGATCCGGATTTCATCCGCTTGGGTCAATTCATGAATACGGCTGTTGCCCGATTCCCGATGCTTGAGCTTGAGCTCCATCAGGAAGTGACCGGCGTTGCGTTTGAGCGCGTCGTCTCCGGTGATTTTGACGCAAGTTTCTACTACGGCGAGATTGGCAACCCTGATATCGCCGGCCTGCCGCTTCGGGATGTCGCCTACCGCGTCGCCGCGCCAGCGGAGTGGAAGGATCGATTGCAGAACGCTGGCTGGGCCGAGATCGCCGAGATGCCATGGATCATTCCGCCGCCGATCAGCACCCACCACAAGCTCGTTTACACGCTTTTGCGGAAGTATGACGTCGAGCCCGGCAAGGTTGTCGAGGCTGATCAGGAGGCGGTGATCAGCTCGCTGGTGGTGTCAGGTCTCGGCGTTGCATTGATGCGTGAGGATATGGCGCTCGAAAAAGTCGCCAGCGGCGAAGTCTGCCTTTGGAGTGACACGAGGCTGACCACCACGCTTTGGTTCATTTACCGTCGCGAACGCCAGCACGACCCGTTGATCCGTGCGCTGGTGTCCGTGCAGGAAGAGCTGTGGGATTTACGCAGGGACGTACCGGTCATTGCACGTGTGGGCGCGGGTTCGGTCGCCACGCGCAGCGGGCGCAACGCGTAATTTGCATTTTCTCGTCAGCAAGGAATAGTCTTCAGGATGGCCACCGACGGGATTTTGCCTTTTTTGGCGCAATGGCGGTAATCGAATAGATGCTGCGTATCCAGGCGAACGCCGGGTGATGGTGCCGCTCGCACATTATTCGAGTTCGGCATTGCGTTGCGCGACTTTCTATACCGATTCGTACTTAATGCCTTGCTGGCTTGGGTAGCATATTGGATTATTCCGCAAGGCTCAGGAGTGCGCGATGCCAGGATTGACGCCACAACAGCAGCTGGACAGTTTTATCGATAAGTTCACGCCGGATGTCGCCTCGCAGGCGCGCGAAGCCATGGAAAAAATGCTTGCAAGATTGCCTGGCGCCAGCATGCTTGTCTATGACAATTACAATGCATTGGCGATCGGTTTCGCACCTGGCGAACGCACGTCCGAAGCCATCTTTTCATTGGCGGTGTTTCCCCGCTGGGTGACGCTGTGCTTTCTGAAGAACGGCCCCGCGTTGCCGGATCCGGCGCGTTTGTTGAAAGGCAGCGGCACCACGGCGCGGCATATTCGGCTCGATAAGCCCGCCATGCTGGACGATCCCGCGGTGAAAACATTGATGAAGGAAGCACTGCGCATGGCGGATCCGGCCATCGACAAAGCGCAACCATCGCGCCTGATGATCAAATCGGTATCGGCAAAACAGCGTCCGCGGCGACCTGTGGCGAAGTAGTCAGGCGATACGCGTGGCTTCAAACACGCCTTCAACCTTGTTCTTCTTGACCTGATCCCAGGTGAACACCCGGCCATTCATGGCGATGTAAGTGTTCGGCGTCAACGACTGTGCGGCGGCCATTGCAAAACCAAGATTGAATAGCGCATCCGAACCCTGAACCGAATAGGGAATCATGGCGCCGGTGAAGACGATTGTTTTATCGAGCCCGGCTTGTCCCACCACTTGCGCGGTTTGCGCCATCGTGTCGGTGCCATGAATGATGACGATGCATTTCTCGGGCGCATTGCGGCACGAGGTTAATACGAGTTCGCGATGTTCATCCAGCATGTGCAGGCTGTCGATGAGCTGGTTGATTTCCAGTTCGATCGGAATCGTCACGCGCGATTGTTCCAGAATCGCAGGCAGGTGCGAGTTCCTGAAGGTGAGCTCACCCTTGATCGCGTCATAGTGCTTGTCGAAGGTTCCGCCGGTGACGATGATGCGCACGGCGAGCGAAGCATCCGGAAGATTCATTTTCATGGGCGGAAAGGTGTTTTCAGAAGGAGGAGATTGGGGCGGCGCAGACATTGTAGCGTGCGGGTAAGTGGATTCAGGCAACAGGCCTGGTCCAAGATTCTTTGAATTCCAGATTTGCTTCTGTGCACGTGCTTGCTCCCATTGCTGGGATAATGGCGTACTTCCTACCAACCGCGGGACCAGCATGTATCAGACGTATTTCAACGGCAATTGGACCGAAGGCAACACGCCGCTGTTTGGCGCAATGGATCACAGCGTGTGGCTCGGCTCGTCGGTATTTGACGGTGCGCGCTCAATTCGCCGGCTGGTGCCGGATCTCCGGTTGCATCTTGAGCGGGTAATCCGCTCCGCCGAGCGGCTGGGGCTGCAATGCCCGTACACCGTCGACGAGATGATGACAATGTGCCGGGAAGGCATTAAACGATTTCCCGCTGATGCGGAGTTATACATTCGCCCGCTGGTGTTCGGCACCGAGGGCCTGCTGATTCCGGTCCCCGAGAAATCTGCGTTTGCGCTGACCCTGTTCGATGCGCCGATGCCCGCGTTTACCGGGTTTTCAGCATGCCTTTCCGTATTGCATCGTCCCGATCCGAGCGTGGCGCCGACTGACGCCAAGGCATCCTGCCTTTATCCGAATTCAACCAGAGCCTTGCGCGAAGCGAAGCAACGCGGCTTCGACAATGCGGTCGTCTGCGACGGCGAGGGCCGTGTCGCTGAATTCGCCACCGCCAATATTTTCCTGGTCACGCCCGCGGGCAAAGCCGTCACACCGGTTGCGAATGGCACATTCCTGTCCGGCATCACGCGCGCACGTGTGATCTCACTGCTTGCCAGGGAGGGTATCGCGGTAGAAGAGCGCATTGTCATGCCAGCCGATCTCGAAACAGCCGCGGAAATTTTCAATACTGGCAACTTTGGAAAAGTGACGCCGTGCATTCGCTATGAATCGCGCGCGTTGCCAGTCGGCCCGGTCGCAACACTGGCACGCGATCGGTACATGGAGTTCGCGGCGAAGGCGTTGCTGGACTAGATTTGCGTAGATCCTTGTCACGAACTTCACGGCCGGAATCGGATTTCATCCGTGCAATCCGCGGCAAGTTTTTCATAGGTGATTCGCGATTCGCCTGTTATACTGCGCGCATCCGGCGAATTGACCAGTCCCCCTCGCCGTCGTCAGTTCTGACGTTGTAAATCTCCCTTCCGTTTGCCTCCGACTGGCGCCCACCGTGGTGACAGGCCGACTATTTTCAAAAAAGTAAATCATGTCATTCGCCTCCCTCGGCCTGTCCGAGACACTCGTGCGCGCCGTCACTGAACACGGCTATACCCAACCCACTCCTATCCAGTTGCAGGCGATTCCCGCCGTGCTCGGTGGCGGTGATCTGCTCGCGGGCGCGCAGACCGGTACCGGCAAAACCGCCGGTTTTGTGTTGCCACTGCTGCAGCGCCTGTCCACTATGCAATCCAAAAAGCTCACGGGAACCAAGCCGGTCCGTGCGCTCATTCTCACGCCAACCCGCGAACTCGCGGCACAGGTTGAAGAGAGTGTTCGTACCTACGGCAAGTACGCCAGTTTTTCTTCCGTCGTCATCTTCGGCGGCGTCGGCATCAATCCGCAAATCGCGGCGCTGAAACGTGGCGTCGATATCGTGGTGGCCACCCCTGGCCGCCTTCTCGATCTTCACCAGCAAAGGGCGATCGATCTTTCGCACGTCGAAATCCTGGTGCTTGATGAAGCCGATCGCATGCTCGACATGGGTTTCATTCACGATATCAAGCGCGTGCTGAAACTGCTGCCGCCGAAACGCCAGAACCTGCTGTTCTCGGCGACCTTTTCCGACGAAATCAAAACGCTGGCCGACAATCTCCTTAACAATCCCGCGCTGATCGAAGTCGCGCGCCGCAATTCGACCGTCGAAGCAATCACGCAAAAAATTCATCCGGTGGATCGCGACAAGAAGCGCCAACTATTGGCGCATCTGATCAAAACGCAGAACTGGCATCAGGTGCTGGTGTTCACCCGCACCAAGCATGGCGCCAACCGTCTGGCGGAATTGCTGAACAAGGATGGTATTACCTCGCTCGCCATCCACGGCAACAAGAGCCAGGGCGCGCGCACCAAGGCGCTGGCCGAATTCAAGACCGGTGACCTGCAAGTGCTGGTCGCCACCGATATCGCCGCGCGCGGCATCGACATCGATCAATTGCCGCATGTGGTGAATTTTGATTTGCCCAATGTCCCGGAAGACTATGTGCATCGTATCGGCCGCACCGGCCGCGCGGGCGCCAGCGGCGAAGCGATTTCGCTGGTGTGCATCGACGAGGCCACTTTTCTGCACGCCATCGAGCGGCTGATCAAGCGCGAAATCCCCAGCGTCGTCATACCGGGATTTGAGCCCGATCCGCATGCCAAGCCGGAGCCGATTCAATTGCGCACCCCCGGGCATCGTCCGGGTGGACGCTCGCAATCGCGTCCGGGGCAAGGGCGCGGACAGGCGAAGACGCATGCAAAACCCGCGGGCGCCCCGTCGCAGCAAAGGCGGCAAGGCAATCCGCTCGGTACGGGCCATAACAAGCCGGTGGGTACGCGTTCGTTTGGACGAACGGGCGGCGGCGGTGCGAAGGGCGGTCATTGAGTGAATACTCGCATCCAGCGATGTCGTCGCGTTGACGGGCCTATGCAGTAAACTCTAGCACTGGTGAGGCTTACAGGATGAAAAGTCGCCGGAAGCCGCGCCAATGCTAGAGTTTTTTTGGACTATATTCGAAGGTAAGTGCGGTGCTATGACGCCGTTGAATCGGTCTCATCAAGCAGCGCATCGCCCAGGCGCGTTTTCTGTTGCCAGAGAATCCATCCTGCCCAGGCGATAGAACTCAACACCACCAACGCACCCAGTTTGTGCACCAGCCACCCCAGGCTGTGTGCACGCTTCAGCAGCCCGGTTTCGCTGAGCAAATAAATCCAGTCGTGCCCACCTTCTTCGCCGGTGCGGCCACCCAGCAGCACCAGTTGCGGGTGCAGCGCGTCATAAACATACGGCGCCACATCGAGCAGGCTCACGCCGACCAGCCATAGTCCAATGGCCGCGCCGAACGGGTCGCGATTCTTGACCAGGAGTGCGCCGCACAGGATGGCCGGCATCAGCAACTGCCCAAGCGTTCCGCCGAGGATGGTCACAAATTCGCCAAACAGGCGAAAAATGACGTGCCCGGCTTCGTGAAACACCAGCAGCGGACCGTGCAGGAACGATGCGCCGATATCGCCGGTGCGATGATCCATCCAGATCAGCCGCAATCCCCATAGCGTGAACAGCGCCATCAAGATCACACGCCCCCAGAATACCGCCGGATCGACATGCGGCGGGACGTATCGCACGACCTCGCGCAGTTGCTGAGTCAGCATCCGCAAGCGGCCGGGTTCCGTGTCGCCATTAGCTGCCGATACATCGAATGATTGGCGCGGCAACGGCACCGCAAACTTGGCGAGGATCAGGCCGCAGGCTGGGCACGCGGCAGGCAGGGACTGATCCACCGGCAATGGCCGGTGCCGGCATTTCGGGCAAGAATCGTAATGAGTAGCGTGGGTCATTGTGCGATGAAGGTCACGACGATATTAACCCGAATATTTCACCGTCGCCGACGATACCAAGTCCGGCCGCATGCGAAATTTGTGCGCACGTCTTCAGGATGGTCTCGCGCGACGTCAATGGTTGACGGGTGATCTGGATATACTGCTGCATCGCGCGAACGATGTAATTTGCCGCGCCAAACAAGGGACGGAAACGCCATGATTGGATTTAGGAAGATGGGCCGCGCAGGCGTATTCAGAGTGAGGACACAGCGCGCATTGAGCGTGCTGACGGTTGCCATGTGGGCGGTGGCAACAGTGCCAGGCACCGTGCACGCACAGGCGCTGGTCGCAAAACCGACGTTCTCCTATTCCGAACTGTTGGCCGCATCCAAGCCCGGTGAATGGCGCGCGCTGGATCTGGAAAATACGCTTTACATGGATCTGCCCTCGGGTCGGGTGGTGATCGAGATTTCCGCTGCTTACGCGCCGGCTCACGCCGCCAACCTTCGCGCGCTCGCACGCGAGGGTTATTTTGATGGACTGGCAATCGTTCGCTCGCAGGACAACTATGTCGCGCAATGGGCTGATCCCGACGAGAAGAATCCGCGGCCGATGAAGCAGGGCAAGCGCAGCCTGGCGCCGGAATTCACCCGCGCCATCGACGGCAAACTGGCGTTTACGCCCTTGCCGGATATCGATGGTTATGCGCCGCAAGTCGGTTTCTCAAATGGCTTTCCGGTCGGGCGCAATCCGAAGACCGGACAAACGTGGCTCGCGCATTGCTACGGCATGGTGGGCGCGGGACGCGACAATGCGGAAACCAGCGGCAGTGGCGCGGAACTGTACGCCGTCACCGGCCACGCGCCACGCCATCTGGATCGCAATATCACATTGCTGGGGCGCGTGGTGCTGGGCATGTCCTTGTTATCGACGTTGCCGCGCGGAACGGGCGCGCTTGGCTTTTCCGAAAGGGCCGAGCAGCGCGTGCCGATCAAATCGGTTCGGGTCGCGGGGGATGGGCCGGCCGGCGAACGCACGAATCTTGCAGTGATTCGGACGGATACTCCGCTGTTCACGTCGCTGGTGGAAGCGTTAAGGAATCGCGGCGGGACCTGGTACAAGGTCCCGGCGGGGCATATCGAGTTGTGCAATGTGCCGATTGCGGTGCGGCCCGTGGCGGTTACGGCCAAGTAGAGATCAGTAAGTTAATGATCAAATTCGCAAGCCCGCGTGAGGCGTTGCGTAGCTTACTTTGCCATCACGCGCTTTAACGCGACCGGCTCCACCAGCACTGTCTGCTCCGCATTCCCCATCCAGATATGTCCGTCTTGCAAGGTCGCGTTGATCTGCATATTGCGATCCGCCAGAGACGCCATGGCCTGCGTTGCTTCGACCGGAATATCGAGAATATCCAGATTGGTGAGCCGTTCCAGCGCGCCCTGATTGGCGTTCCACCAGATTCCCACGCCGCGGCCGCCGTAAGCGAGCAACACCACGCGCCGCGCGCGACCGCAGGCTTTGCGTAGTTCGCGCTCGTCCGGCAGGCCGACATCGATCCAGCATTCAATATTGCCGGTGAGATCTTTTTTCCAGAGCGCGGGCTCGTCATCGGCGGACAGACCGCGCCCATACGCGAGCGTCGCATCGGCGTACATCGCGAATGCCAGCAAGCGCACCATCATGCGCTCGCTGGTTTCGGAGGGATGCCGCGCCAGGGTCAATGAATGGCTGGCATAGTAGCCGCGATCCATGTCCGACACGCTGAGCTCGACTTTGTGGACCGTCGCTTTAAGCGCCATTATTTAGCGCCATTATTTTTTGGCGAGGCCCTTGGTGAGCAGTTCCGCCGTGATGTCATTCAGCGACTTTTCCTGTTTTTCGGCGAGCGCCTTGATTTGCTTGATGAGATCGCCATGCAGCTTGACGGCAAACGGAATCAAACCGAGTTCCTGATCGCGTTTCCGCTGTTCGCGCTTGTCCACCAGCGCGCCAGCGTCCTTGCCGAAACGATCCGGGATTCCATTGAGTTTCATGTTGCCGGCAAGCTTCAGGCCCTTGGCTTTTTCCAGATCGGTTTTTTTCATGATGATTCCCGTGTTGTTGATGCAGAGCATTCATTTTACGCGTGCAGCGCTGCCGGCGCGTTACCATATCGTCATGGGAAGCAAAGATACTTGGGAACTTTTGAGTTTCGTCGTCACGGTGATTGGCCTGCCGGTGGCGATCGCGGTTTTTTTGTGGGAGCAACGCCGTGAGCGCAACAACGAAGAGGAAGCCGAGTACCAGTTGCTGGCGGATGCCTACAACGATTTCCTCAAGGTGGTGCTTGACAATGCGGACCTCCATCTGCGCGGCAATGCACCGAACGCCAACCTGACCACGGAGCAGGAAGAGCGCATGCTGGTCATTTTCGACATGCTGATCTCGCTGTTCGAGCGCGCATATCTGGTCGCCTATGCGCCGAACATGTCGGGCGAGAGGGCGCGACGCTGGAACTCCTGGGACGACTACATGCGCGACTGGTGCCGGCGCGAAGATTTTCTCAAGCGTTTGCCGACCCTGCTACGCGGGGAAGACCCGGAATTTTCGTCGTACATCCTGCGGCTCGCCGCGGAAGAAAATCCGCATCGCGCCATGACCCGCTGATCGTCGGCGACGAATCAAGTCTTGCGATTGCGCCGATGCGCTTCTGCCTTGTCGGCGAACACGTTGGATTTCTTTTTCGATTTGACGCCAGATGGTGCGCCGACCTTTGGGGCGACCCTAGCACCGGTCTTCACGCGGACTTTCGCGCCGGGCTTGGCGCCTGTCTTGGCTCCCGCCGCGGACCACACACCCGGCGGAGATTTTTCGGCTTTCTTCTTGGCGGCTTTGGCACGCGCTACTTCTACGCGCGCCTCTGCTTTCGCGGCGATTTCTGCGGGGTCCGCCGCCAACACAGTGATGCGAACATCACCCAGTTGCACGACCTGTCCCGGCCGGATCTTGCAACGCTTGCGCAATTCAGGTTGTCCATCAACGTGGACATTGCCCTGTGTCACCAGCGCGCCACCCTCGCCGCCACTGGTCGCAAGCCCGCATATCTTCAGCAGCTGGTTGAGTTCGATGTATTCGGTGATGATGCGGGTTTCGGTTTGTTGCATGATGTTTCTTTCGAGTTGTCTTCAGCGGTCAGTGTACGCGATGTCTGTTAGTCCGACGTGACTCGGCCGTCGGCTAGGCATGCTCCATCAGCACACTCAAAAACGCTTCGCCGTATTTCTCCAGCTTGCGTTCACCCACGCCGCTGATCGTGCCAAATTCCCGCAGGCTCTGTGGGCGCTGCAAGATCATTTCCCGCAGGGTGGCATCGTGGAAAATCACGTATGGCGGCACGCCTTGCTCGCGGGCGAGGCGCAAGCGCGCTTCACGCAGCGCCTGCCACAGCGCCTCTTGCTGCGGGGAAATGTCGTTGGTTTCGGCACTGCGCACGGCCGGATCGCGCCGTGATTTCTTCGCGTTCTTCGCGGTCTGCAATCGCAAGGTCACGGGCTGTTCGCCCTTGAGCACTGCCTTGCTGGCGGCCGTGAGCTTGAGTCCGCCGAAGCCTTCCAGATCCACGCTCAACAAGCCGGTCGCGGCCAATTGGCGAAACACGCCTTTCCATTGCAGCTCGGACAAGTCCGCTCCCACGCCAAACGTGGGCAGGCGGTCGTGACAGAATTGCTGAACGCGTTCTGTCTTCTTTCCCAACAGCACATCGACCAGATGAACAACGCCGAATCGCTGACCGGTGCGATACACGCACGAGAGGGCTTTCCGCGCCGCCGTCGTGCCATCCCACGTTTCCGGCGGGTCGAGACAGTTATCGCAATTGCCACAGGGATTGGGTCGTTTTTCGCCAAAATATTCGAGCAGTGTTTGCCGCCGGCAGCGCGTCGATTCACAGAAGCCGAGCAATGCATCGAGCTTTTGCCGCTCCAGCCGTTTGCGTTCTTCGCCCGCGTCCGAGCCATCGACCATCTGCCGCAGCATCACCACATCGGCCATGCCGTAGGTCATCCATGCTTCCGACGGCAGCCCGTCTCGCCCGGCGCGGCCAGTTTCCTGATAATAGCCCTCCATGCTCTTCGGCAAATCCATATGCACGACGAAACGCACATTTGATTTATCGATGCCCATGCCAAAGGCGATGGTAGCGACCATCACGACGCCTTCTTCCTGCAGAAAACGTTTTTGATTGGCGGCGCGCGTGCCCGCATCCAGCCCGGCGTGGTAGGGCAGGGCGTCAAATCCCCTTGCCGCGAGAAAAGTCGCGGTCTCCTCAACCTTCTTGCGCGACAGGCAATAGACGATTCCCGCATCCTCCTTGCGCCCGGCAAGAAATTCGGCCAGCTGCTGGCGCGGCTCGTTCTTCTCGACGATGCGGTAGCGAATATTTGGCCGATCAAAACTGGCGACGAAGCGGCGCGCATCTTCCAGCGCCAGGCGCTCAATGATTTCGTTGCGGGTCGGCACGTCCGCCGTCGCGGTCAATGCTATACGGGGAACATTGGGAAATTGTTCGTGCAGGATCGTCAGCTGCCGATATTCGGGACGGAAATCGTGCCCCCATTGCGAAACGCAGTGCGCTTCGTCGATGGCGAACAAGGCAATCCTGGTGCGTTCGAGCAGGTCGATGAAGCGTGGCGTCAGCAGGCGCTCCGGCGCCACATAGAGCAAATCCAGCTCACCGTTCAACAGCGATTTCTCCATCGCGTTCGAGGCGCGGGCATCCATCGTCGAATTGAGGAAGGCGGCTTTCACACCGAGCTGCTGCAGCGTTTCCACTTGATCCTGCATCAGCGCGATCAGTGGCGATACCACGATGGCGGTACCCTCGCGTACCAGTGCCGGAATCTGAAAGCACAGCGATTTGCCACCGCCGGTCGGCATCAGCACCAAGGCGTCGCCGCCGGCAATCAGGTGGTTAACAATGGCTTCCTGTTCGCCGCGAAAGGCGGGGTAGCCGAAAACGGAATGAAGTATTTTCTGTGCGTCGGTAGGCATGCCGACATGATAGGGGATTGCTCTGCAATTTCGCGAACGTGACCGCTTGATTGCGTGGCGCTTTTTTCCGTTTCGCGTGGGTAGAATGGCGGTGTCGAAGGCAATGGACCGTGATGGGACCGCGATGACGCGAATTGAGTTCAGCGAAACAGTCCAAATTGTCGACACGCAGGTGCGTCGATGAGCAGACGTTTGGACCATGCACCGATCTTTGGTTCGGGCGCCCTCCGCGCCATCGAGTTGCACGCGCAAGACATCCCGGCTTTGCAGGAATTTTTCGATGCCAATCCCGAGTACTTTCTTGCGGTCACCGGTCAGCCACCGGGGCGAGAAGAAGGGAATTGCACGGTAGTGGCGCCGCAAATGCAATGTATGCGCAGCTTGAATCATGGATGCGTGGCCACGGCGCACTGTGGCTTCGGCTCGGCGTGGTGGAAGGTAACGCGCGGGCCGAGCGGTTCTGGGAGAAAGCGGGCTATCGCGAAGTTCGCAAACGCAGCGGCGTTGCAATGGGGGCGCGGACCAATGTCATCCGCGTAATGGCCAAACCGATTGCCGGTGGAACGCGCGAAGAATATCTCGTGCTGGTAGCGCGCGACCGCCCTGAGTAGGCCATCGTTGCGGGCCACCGAATTCGCCCTGCCGGGTTGCCAAATTCATCTGGGCGCGGCGCAAGTGAAAAACTCTAGCGCTGGCGCGGCCTGTGGCGACATTATGGCTGAAGAGGCGCGCCAATGCTTGGGTTTGTCATTTCCATTGACGAAGGCGAACGCGGAAATGAGCGAAGCTGGCTGCTAGCGTACAAGCTTGCCGCCTTTGCCGATCATAGTGATATCCACCAGCGTGCTGCCGTTGTGATCCTCTGGCGAGTAACTAAGCCTCATGCCACCGAGATCCTTGTCGCGCATACCCTCGTAGGCCGCAATGAGTCCATCGCGCGTGGGGTTCTTGCCGGCGGCGCGCAAACCTTCCACCAGCGTTCTGGCCAGGACGTAGCCCTCCATGCCGGACATGGAGTAATCCGTGACATTGATGGACTTCATTAATTCCTGAAACTCCCGGGAGATCGGCATGCTGCCATCCCAGGGGAAGGGCACGACTTGCGTGACGACAATGCCGCGCGCGTTATCGCCAATGGCCTTGAACAGTACGTCGGTGGCGACAATGGACAGCGCGAAAAACTGTGTCTTGTCACCTGTCTTCAAATAGGCTTCGACCAGCTTCGGCGCCGGCCCGGCCAGCGTGAGCAGAAATACTGCTTGCGGTTTGGCCGCGGCAATCGGCAGTACGGCTTGCTCGATATTCGTCCCGTCTTCCTTGAATGGCGATATGCCGACCACGTCGAGTTTCTGCTCCGCCGCCGCGCTCTGTGCCGATTTCAGCGCTTCGCGGCCGAAGCCGTTGTCGAGATAGATCAGGCCAATCTTCTGGATGCCCAGCGCCTTGAAGTGGGTGGCGAGACGATTTATCTCGTCAGCATAGCTTGCCTTGATGTTAATCAGATATGGGTGAGTCTTGCCGTAGAACGTCTCGGCGCCCGAGGTGGTGCCGATAAGCGGTACCCGTTTCTCATTCAGGTACGGCAGCGCTGCCCCGACATTGCCCGTCCCGGAGATCCCCCACATCGCGAACACACCGTTCTTCTCGACGAGTTGTTTGACGTTCTCTTTGGTTTTGTCTGGCTTGTTGGCATTGTCGAGACGGATAACCTTTATCTTTCTGCCGTGAACTCCGCCGCGCCGGTTGACTTGATCGAAATAAGCGTCCGCCGCTTGCACCAGCGGTTTCATGCGCGCCGCGATGGTGCCGGACATATCAATGTCCTGGCCGATGAGTATTTCATTCGCCGAAACGCCGGGTTCTGCCTGTGTGGGAGGCGCCATTGAAATACACACGACCGCCACGGCAATCAGATGCGCAATTTTCATTTCTTCCTCCGACGCTATGGCCTGAAGCGTTTGGTATTCGTAAATTCATTCTATGCCGTTCGGGCGCGCAGCGTATTGCGATCGCGCAACCGTGTTTTGTTGGTCAAGGTGACGACTATGTGCACCAGTCAAGCGCCAAGTGTGCGGCAAGGCATATACTTGATAGATGAATAGTGTTGTTTGACGGAGATAGTGTGCTTCGCAAATCGATTCTCGCTGTGCTACTTGCTTTGGCCGGCAATCTTGCCGATGCTCACGCCGGTTTAGCCGGGAGCAGTTGAAATGCCGATTGCGTCAACGCACAGGCCCTGGTGGCTTGAGCCGTTGTCTGCCGAGCAGTCCGACCATGCCTCGCTTGCCAACGGCCTGTCGGCCAAAGATGCCAAGGCGCGGCTGGCGCAATTCGGGCCCAATCTGTTTCGCGAACGTCTGGATAAATCGCTGCTGCTGCAATACCTGACGCGCTTCAGGAATCCGCTGGTCCTCATCCTGCTCGTCGCCAGCGTGGTCTCGGCGTTCACCGGTGAAGTGACCAACTTCATCATCATCACCTGCATGGTCCTGCTGAGCGTCACGTTGGATTTCGTGCAGGAATATCGCGCCAACGCGGCGGCAGAAAAATTGCGCCAGTCGGTTTCCTTTCGAGCCATCGTGTTGCGCGATGGCAAGCCGCTGGAAGTTCCTGTCAGCCAAGTGGTTCCCGGCGACGTAGTGGTGCTGTCGGCAGGCGATTTGATTGCCGCCGACGGACGATTGCTTGAGGCGAGCGATTTCTTCGTCAAGCAGGCGCTGTTGACGGGTGAATCGTACCCGGTGGAAAAGCGACCGGGCGAGTTGCCAGAGTCCGCCACCGACTTGCAGGAAGCAACCAACTCAGTGTTCATGGGCACCTCGGTGATCAGCGGCAGCGCGCGGATGCTGGTGGTGAAGACAGGGGCGGAAACGGCCATCGGTGCCATTGCCGACAGCATCTCCCGGCCGTCGGAACCAACGTCGTTCGAACTCGGCACGCGCCGCTTTGGCATGCTGATCATGCGCCTCACGGTGCTGATGGTGATGTTCGTGCTGCTGGTGAACGCCTTTTCCCACAAGCCGTGGCTGGATTCCTTCCTGTTTGCCGTGGCGCTCGCCGTGGGACTGACGCCGGAACTGCTGCCAATGGTGATCTCGGTCACGCTTTCGCGTGGCGCGATGCGCATGGCAAAAAAGCACATGATCGTCAAGCGCTTGTCCGCCATCCAGGATCTGGGCTCGATGGATGTGCTGTGCACCGACAAGACCGGTACCTTGACTGAGGCAAAGATCCGCCTGGAAAAACATTTAGACGCGCAAGGCAATGCCAGCGAACGCGTCCTTGAGTTGGCGTATTTCAACAGCTTCTTCGAGACCGGCCTGAAAAGTCCGCTCGACGAAGCGATTCTTGCGCACCAGCACATCGATACCGGCTCATGGAAGAAAATCGACGAAGTTCCGTTTGACTTCGAGCGACGTCGCGTCTCGGTGCTGATCGATAACGGCGAGACACGCTGGCTGGTGGTGAAAGGCGCACCGGATGAAATCGTCGGCTTGTGCACGCAATACGAAGCCGATGGCGCCGCAGGACAGCGACCGCTGGACGATGCCGCGCTGGTTACCATTCGCGGCCTGTACCACGCGCTGGAGGAAGAGGGTTTTCGCGCGCTCGGTATTGCCTGGCGGCAGGTACCGATGGATCATCCCCATGCCGTGGTCGGCGACGAAGCCGAGCTGGTGCTCGCCGGTTTCGCCGCCTTCCTCGATCCGCCCAAGGCCAGCGCCGCCCCCGCACTCGCCGCGCTCGATCGCGTCGGCGTCGACATTAAAATCGTCACTGGCGATAGCGATCTGGTGACCCGACATGTCTGCACCGAGTTGAAAATTCCGGTGACGGGACTGCTGATCGGCAAGGAGATCGCGGAGATGGATGATCACGCGCTACAGGCGCGCGTTGAATCGGTGAACCTGTTCTGCCGCGTGAATCCTGCACAGAAGGAGCGCGTGATCCGCGCGCTCAAAGCCCGCGGCCATGTGGTCGGCTACCTCGGCGATGGCATCAACGATGCGCCGTCGCTGCACGCGGCGGACGTTGGACTGTCGGTGGATTCGGCCGTGGATGTCGCCAAGGAGGCGGCCGACATGATTCTGCTGAAACAGGACTTGCATGTGCTGCATGCGGGCGTGCTGGAAGGTCGACGCACCTTCGGCAACATCATGAAGTACATCATGATGGGTACCAGCTCGAACTTCGGCAACATGTTCAGCATGGCCGGGGCGTCGCTGTTCCTGCCTTTCCTGCCGATGCTGCCCACGCAAATCCTGCTCAACAATATTCTCTATGACATCTCGGAGGTGCCGATTCCACTGGACAAAGTGGATGACGTGGAGATTCGCCACCCGCGGGTGCTCGATCTCGATTTCATCCGCAACTTCATGCTGGTGATCGGGCCGATCAGCTCCTTTTCGATTTCCTGACCTTCTACGTGATGCTGGTGGTGTTGGAGGCCGACGAAAAACTGTTTCAGACCGGCTGGTTTGTTGAATCGCTATGCACGCAAGTGCTGGTGATCTTCATCATCCGCACCCGCGGCAATCCGCTGAAGAGCCGCGCCCATCCGGTGCTGGTGGCAACCTCGCTCGCGGTCGTGGCGATCGCCGTGCTGTTGCCCTATACCCCAATCGGATTGCATTTTGGTTTTGTGCCGCCACCTGCCAGGTTCTATTTGATTCTTGGCGGCATGGTGGTGGTCTATCTCGTTATTGTCGAATTGGCCAAGCAGGGCTTTTACCGGTGGGTGGGGAAAGCAAAGTTGTCGCGCCGGGCAGTCGTGCGGGCTTAATTTGTCAGCGGTGAGCGGCTAGATAAAGTCAAGCACTGGCGCGGCGTTCGGGCCATTTATGACTGGAAAGCCTCGCCAGATGGCGATCTTTCTTTCCGCAGAAGAGCGACACGCCCCCCCCCCATCCCCCCCCAACCAAAGCTGGAACCGGATGCACCAATCTTCCGAGCTTTGAACCACAAACCCAACGTTTTAGTTAGCCCAGCTGGAAGGGGTAGATGGAACCCAGCGCAAGGATTTGCGTCAGCTCATCCAATGCCGTCCGGCATTCAGCCAGTAGTGCCGGATCACCCAGGTCGCTTCGTCCAATCGATCACGATAGTGTCTCTCCACCCATGCGGTCAGATGGTCGTAAAGCGCGTCATCCATCAGCACTGCCGGATTGACCGCGGCAAGCCCCAGCTCACTGAGTTCCACGCGCAGACGCAAGCATGCAGGCCCGCCACCATTGCGCATGCTTTCGCGCAGGTCCATCACCAGCACTTCACGAATCGGTGATTTTTGTGCGAGCAGTTTCTGCAAATATGCCCATACCGGTCATTGCGACGACACTCTTCCGGTATCAGCAGCAACACGGCGTCGTCGCGCGACTCAAGAGTTGGCTGTTGAACAGATACGACTGCACGGCATCTTCCACGCTTACGTCGTTCGCGGAAACCTGCACGGCAATTAATTCACCGTCGAGTCTGCTGGCGATTTCATTCAGCACTTTGGCCTGGTCGACAAACGCGAGTTCGTGGCAAAACAGCACATTGCGATTGCCCACGGCGATCACATCGTTGTGAAACACGCCGGCGTCGATCACATCGGGACTCTGCTGCGCAAAGACCACGTTCGCTTCATCGAGCCCATGCAATCGCACGATGGCTTGCGAGGCTTCCAGCGTCTGTCTGGCGGGAAACTTTTCCGGCCTGGGCGCGGACGTGTTGAAACCACTCGCGCCGAAGACGAAGAACTCCACGCCGGGCTCGCCGTACTCACGGCAGAAGCGCGTGTGATTGGCCGCCCCTTCGTCGCCGAATTGCGGGCAGCCCGGCAACGCCGGATGATGGGCAAAATATTTTTCATCGCGAAATATCGCCTGCAAGGTACGTGATGTCTGCGGATGCTCGATGGCACGATGGAACTTGTTGTTGAGATTGGCAGGCGTGAAATGCACGCGGCCATCGGACGTATTCGCGCCGGGACTCACGGTGGCCGCGTTGGCGGACCACATGCTCGATGCCGACAGCGCGCTTGAATACACCAATGGCGATTGGCGGATTGCGGCGCGAATGACCTCCGCATCGCTGCCGCCAAATCCCAGCACACGCAAAGTGGCCATGCACGGACGTTCCTGCGGTGGCAGCACGCCTTGCTTGAATCCCATGTCGGCCAGCGTTTTCATTTTCGTCAGACCTTGCAGCGCGGCAAGTTTGGGGTTTGCGATGGCGCCCTGGTTGCTTTTTGACGCAATATTGCCGAAGGAAAGCCCGCTGTAGTTGTGCGTGGGGCCGACCAGTCCGTCGAAGTTGGCTTCGAGTGCGCGCATGGCCGTCACAGTACCAGGCCCGGACTGAGTTTTTCCGGCAGCGTCAGCGTGGCCGCTTCCAGTGACGCCTGCGGATAGGCGCAATAGTCCGCGGCGTAGTACGCGCTGGCGCGATGATTGCCGCTGGCACCGATGCCGCCAAACGGAGCCGCGCTTGAGGCGCCCGTGAGTGGCCGATTCCAGTTCACAATGCCGGCGCGTATATGGCGCAGAAAGGTCGAGTATTCATCCGCGTTTTCGGACAGCAACCCGGCGGCGAGTCCATAACGCGTATTGTTGGCGATAGAGAGCGCGTCGCTGAATGTCTTGTAGCGGGTGACCTGCAGAAGCGGCCCGAAATGTTCTTCATCCGGCAGGTCCACCACGTTGGTGACATCGAGAATGCCGGGGGAAAGCAGCGCGGTGCCGGCTTTGAGCGTTTTCATTTCAAGTAATGAAATGGCGCCGCACTGCAACAGCGCATTCTGTGCACGCAATAGTTTTTCCGCGGCACTCACGGAAATCACCGCGCCCATGAATGGCGGATCGGCGTCGTCGAAATGTCCCACCTTCAAACGCGCGGAAACCTCGACCAGTCGCTCGATCACGCGATCACCCTCTTGACCGACAGGCACGATCAGGCGCCGCGCACAGGTGCAGCGCTGCCCGGCCGAAATGAACGCCGACTGGATGATGTGATGAATCGTGGCGTCGAGATTCCTATTTTCGCCCACCACCAGCGGATTGTTGCCGCCCATTTCCAGCGCGAGGATTTTCTGCGGCTGCGCGGCGAATTGCTGATGCAGATGCGCGCCGGTTTGCGAACTGCCGGTAAAGAACAGGCCATCGATGCCGGAGTGTCCTGCGAGTGCAATCCCCGTATCCTTCCCTCCTTGCAGCAGATTGAGCACGCCGGGCGGCAATCCTGCCTGCTCCCAAAGCTTCACGGTGGCTTCGGCGCTTCCGGGCGCCAGCTCGCTCGGCTTGAATATCACGCAGTTGCCGGCGATGAGTGCGGGAACGATATGGCCATTCGGCAAATGTCCAGGAAAATTGTAGGGGCCGAACACGGCGACGACGCCATGCGGGCGATGCCGCAGCACCGCGGTGTGATCAGCCTGCGGTGTGCTGCGTGCGCCAGTGCGCTCCTGAAACGCGCGAATCGAAATGTCGATCTTGCCGATCATGGTGGCAACTTCGGTGGCGGCTTCCCACAGCGGTTTGCCGGTTTCGAAACCAATGGTATGGGCGAGTTCGGACTTGTGTTCGCCGAGCAGGCGCGTAAATTCCTTGAGATATCCCACGCGCGTATCGACATCGAGATTTGCCCACGTCGGGAAAGCCGCGCGTGCTGCGTTGATTGCCGTGTCCACCATTGCCGCCGACGCGGCGTGACCCTGCCACACCATCTCCTGCGTAACAGGGTTCCTTGAAGCCCATTGCGGACCGTCGCCGGCAATCCAGTGGCCGCCAATCCAGTGCTGTGTCATATGAACTTGCCTACCCTGCATGATGGACTAATGTCGGTCGCCGACGGAAAGTGGGACGGCGCGTATTTCGTCGCCCGCGTGGATATTCAATGCAGCTGCTGTATCGGCACCGAGTGGAAACCTGTCAGCCACTGGCGCTGCGGCGACCAGTGCCGCGCGGAAATTTCCAAACCCGATGTTGGAGACCAGATATATCACTGCATCGACGGCTGGCGCGAGATTGCTCACCACTGCTTCGAACCCGCAGCTGTGCGCGACCGCATTTACGTCATCCAGATCGCACTCGACGGTCGGGCCAGCATCGAAAATATCCACGTAGCCTTCATATCGAAAGCCCTCACCTTCCAGCATGCGCCGGGCCGGAATCGTTTGCGGATGCGTCTGGCCGATCGCCGCCTGCGCCTCGGGCGAAAGGAACGAAGTGTACAGCGGATGTTTTGGCATCAACTCGGCGACAAATGATTTCTTGCCAATGCCGGTCAGGTAATCCGCCTGCGAAAACTCCATGGAAAAAAATCGCCGGCCAAGGCTCTCCCAGAACGGCGATTGGCCGTTGTCGTCCGACACGCCGCGCAGTTCAGCGATAATTTTTTTTGAGAATCGCTGGCGATGCTGCGCGAGGAACAGAAAGCGCGATTTGGACAGAAGATGCCCATTGCGATCCCGGCGGTATTCTGGCGCCAGGAACAGTGAGCAAAGTTCACTGTGCCCCGTGTGATCGTTGCTGAGAAATAGTGTTTGCGTTTGCGTGAATACTCCCAGTTCCTGCGAGGCATGCACGGCGAGGCCCACCCGATACGAGTACCACGCCTGGCGCAGCCCAACGGCAGTCGCAAGACCGCAGGTGCCGACCACGCGCCTCGTCAACGTGTCTTCCAGCACGAACAGGAACAGCTCATCGGCTTTCTGCGCCGTCCCGGCAAACGATGCATTGGAAGCTTCGATACGCAGCGAAAGTGCCGCTTCACTTGAAGGCAAGGTCGTCAGTCCAACCCCGGCTGACTTGATGAGCTGTAACAGCGCAGGCAAGTCGGCACTGGTGATCGGACGGATGATCATCATGAAGGTTGCACAGTCTGCTTGACGGATACAGCAGTTGCCTCGCTTGCCAGCATCTCGCCAATCACCGCATCGAAGCGCTGCAAGCCCAGGTCCACATCTTCGGCCGTAATCAGCAGGGAGGGCGCGAGCCGGATCACGTTGGTGCCCGCGACGAGAATCATCAGGCCGTGTTTTTCCGACATCTTCACGAATTCCTTGGCGCGCCCGTGCCACGCGGGAATCAGCTCGCAGCCAAACCACAGGCCGCTGGCGCGAATGTCGGTGAACAGGTGATGTTTCTGGTTGAGCGCGTGAAGACCGGCCGACAACTGCGCGGAGCGCGCCGCAATATTGGCGCGGGTTTCCGCGGTTGATATCACGTCGAGCACCGCAAGCGCCACCGCGCATCCGAGCGCATTGCCGCCATAAGTGCTGCCGTGGGCGCCGACGGTGAAGCTTCTGGCAATTTTCTCCGTGGTCAGCATGGCGCCGATGGGAAAGCCGCCACCGAGTCCCTTGGCGGACGTGAGAATGTCCGGTGTCACGCCGCAATCCATGTAGGCATACAGCGGGCCGGTACGGCCGGCGCCGGATTGCACTTCGTCAAAAATCAGCAACGCTTCATGTTGATCGCAAAGTTCGCGCAGGCCTTTGAGAAATTCGCGTGTGGCCGGCAGCACGCCACTTTCGCCCTGCACCGGTTCGACGATGACTGCGCAGGTGTTGGCGGAAATGTGTTTGCGTACCGCCGCGAGGTCATTGAATGGCAGATGGGTGATTCCCTCTGGCAGTGGCCCGTAGCCTTGCGTGTATTTGGCCTGTCCGCCGACGGTCACGGTGAACAGGGTGCGGCCATGGAATGAATCATGGAAAGAAATGATCTCGTTCTTGTCGCTTTCCGAGTTGGTGCTCGGCGGAACCGGCGCGCGGATGGTGATCACAGGCGACTTTGCGGGCGAGCTTCAGCGCGGCTTCGTTGGCCTCGGCGCCGGAGTTGGCAAAGAAGACGCGCTCGGCGAACGTGAGTTCACACAATCGTTGCGCGAGACGAATGGCGGGCTCGTTGGCCAGCACATTGGCGACATGCCAAAGCTTGCCGGCCTGCTCGGTCAGCGCATTGACGGCAGCCGGGTGCGCATGGCCGAGCGAGCTGACCGCGATGCCGCCGGCGAGGTCGAGATACTCGCGGCCCGCCTGGTCCCAGACGCGCGAACCCTTCCCGCGCACGGGAATGAAACTGCCGGGTGCGTACGTGGGCACCATCACCTCGTCGAAGGTAGAACGGGTAACCGGCTGAGCGTTTTGCGGCATTGATTTCTCCTGAAGCAGCATGCGGGTGAACGATATTTTATGCGGGTGAGGCGGCGCGCGCGTGATGCTTCGGCGCTATACAAACACTAGCATTGGTGCGGGCTCCATGACAAAAGTATCGGAAAAGCCGCGTCAATGCTTGACTTTGACTAATTTTTAGAATGGGAATGCCGATGCGTTTTCACAGATAGTCAACGGGCGGCCGTTTGTGCGTCTTCGCACAGATCGTCAGGCGCCCAGCAACTTTCCGGTGCGAAATGCCTTGGCCCCGGCCACCTTGGCGAGCCGCATGTCGGCGCTGGCAAAATAGCGATTCTCCCGCGCGTACATGACGCCATCGGTATGGCTTACCAGCGTGCAGACTTCGGCCGTGAGCGGATTGATGACTTCGGCAACTGCGTCGCCCGCTTGAATCCAGTCACCGGGTGCTTTCAGGAACACCAGCACACCGCTGACGGGCGACTTGATGGTCTCCGCGCCCGCGAGCGGCGTGGCCGGATATTTGAGGTCCGGAAGCGGCGTCGCCGCGTTACTGCCGCCGCCATCAATCACGCCACGATGGATGAGGAAGGCAATGATGTTCTCGGCGTCTTGCTTCGCGAGCGCGTGGTTCACATCGGTCTGGCTGCGCAATTCCACGGTGACGGAAAGACACGCCATCGGAATTGGAAAACGGCCCTTGAAGTGATCCGCCAACTGCCACCAGGTCTGCGAACAGGCCTCGTCGAAGGGATTGTCGCCGCTCTCGGTCGCCAGCAATGTCGCGTAGGCGCCAAGATAACGCGCAAGCGGCTCGCACTGCGGCCATAGCGGCGTGCCGGTGTACAGGTGCAATACCGCGTCGGTGTCGCAGTGCAGGTCCAGCACCACATCGGCATCGCACGACAGGCGCATCAGGACGCGCCGCATGCTTTCAAGTTCGGTATGCGGGACCAGCGCATCAAGTTCGGCCAGCATGGCTTCGCGCACCACGCGTGCGTTGGATTCGCCGCTCACGGTCAACCTTGGTTCGACGCGGTCAACAATGGCCGGATACATCGCCGGATAGTGGCGGTTGAAGTTTTCACCGGTCGCCATTTCGAATCGGCCGATCTGGCTGTGCAGCAAGGTTTGCGAGAGCCCAATTGGATTGGCCACCGGAACCACCACGATTTCACCGGTGATTTTCCCCGCCGCTTCCAACTCGGCAAATCGCTCGCGCAGGTGATGCGCGACCAGCATGCCGGGCAACTCATCGGCGTGCAGCGATGCCTGGATGTAGATCTTTTGCCCTGGTTTTCCATTGCCATAGTGAAAGCTGACGATTTCGCGATGGGTGCCGACGTAGGTCGAAAGCAGGGGATGTTCAATGGTTTGCATAATGACCAGTTTTTTTGGCGCGTTGCGCTGGCGCCGGCGTAACGATGCTGCGATCGTTACGCCGTAAGCAGATTGTCGAGACCTACCTTACGGTGGGCGCTTTTGTCGCGGCACCGCAATCCGATCCGCTCGCGCAGGTTCCGGATATGTCGAAATCGAAATACTTGTTCTGGATTTTCTTGTAGATGCCATTGCTCTGAATCGATTTGATGGCCGTATTGAAGGCGTTGCGCAACGACGCCTCGCCTTTTCGCAGGGTGATACCCGCGCCGGCGCCAAACACCAGTGGATCGATAAAATTCGGCCCGAGCAATTCAAAGTCCTTGCCCAGCGGTTTTTTCAGAAAGCCTTCCGAAGCGGCAACGCCGTCCATGAAGGCGCCATCAATTCGACCCGCCGCGAGCTCGACGAATATTTCGTCAGGCTTCGCAAAACGTACGATGGTGGATTCCTTGAATGTATCGGCCGCAAAACGGTCATGCGCCGTGCCGCGTGCGACGCCAATGCGCTTGCCCTTGAGGCCGGCTGCCGACACCGTGAGGCCGCTGGCTTTCCGGACCACGAAGCGAGCCGGTGTACGGTGATATTTGTCGGAAAAGGCAACAACCTTTTCGCGCTCGTCGGTGATCGACATCGAGGCGATGACGGCATCGATTCTCTTGTCATGCAATGCGGGGATCATGCTGTCGAAATCCAGTTGCACGAATGTGCATTCCGCCTTCATCTGTTCGCAAAGCGCATGCGCAATGTCGATATCAAAGCCGACAGGCTTGCCGTCGGCGATCTGGCTGAATGGTGGATACGCGCTGTCCACACCGATCTTGATTTTCCGGACCTCCTTAACGGGTTGTGTCACTTGGGCAAACGCCGCCGTTTGCAGAACCGGGAAGATAAAGAGGGCAGCAATCAGGGAAAAAGCAAATATTTTCTTCATGGACTTGGTCTTTCTCGTGCGGGTGGATATGACTGCAAATGACTGCAAGTTGCTAGTTTGCCCCATATCGGGCCGTTTGGTACGTCGGGCAAGTCGCGCGCGTTGCACGTGCGCGGCAGGTGCGATTGCGTGGCGCCGATCGATCGCCGTTATCATGTCCGCAGATTCACTTTCCTGTTCGTATGCCTTCCATCCTGATTTTCGCCTGCATCGCCGTCGCGGTGCTGGTTACGTCCTTCATTTCCGGCATTCTCGGCATGGCCGGCGGCATGATCCTGATGGGGGTGCTGCTGGCGCTGTTGCCGCTGCCGGCGGCGATGATGCTGCACGGTATCACCCAACTGACCTCAAACGGCTGGCGTGCGTGGCTGTGGCGGTCGCACGTGGACTGGCGGGTATTTCGCGGCTATGCGCTGGGCGCGTTCATGGCGCTGGGAGCCTTTTTCGTCGTACAGTTTGTCGTCAGCAAGCCGGCTGCGTATATTTTGCTGGGGTTGACACCTTTTGTGAGCGTTGTCCTGCCGAAGCGGCTCTCGCTGAATGTGGATGATCGCGGTCAGCCGCTGATGTGCGGTGCGGTTTGCACGGGCCTGCAACTGCTCGCGGGCGTGTCCGGGCCGTTGCTTGATGTGTTTTTTGTGCGTTCCGCGCTGGATCGGCGCGGCGTAGTCGCGACCAAGGCCATGTCGCAAACACTGGGTCACGTCATCAAGATTTTCTATTTTGGCGGCATCAGCATATTCATCGCCAATGGCGGCATGCGCAACAGCGTTGTCGCCGAATTGTCATTGCCATTGATCGTCGCCTGCGTCGCGCTGGCGTTCACCGGCACCACGCTTTCCCGACGCGTGCTCGACAAAATGTCCGATGCCAACTTTCGCCTGTGGACGCAGTGGACCATCATGACGTTAGGGGTGATTTATCTGGCGAGCGGGTTGTGGATGATCGCGGGCCTGGGCCGTGGGTAGGCCACTAAACGGCGCCTGATTTTTTGAGCAACTTGGCAACGGCCTCGGCGATTTGCGCGTAGCCCCTGGCGTTGGGATGGATCAGGTCGGATTTGAGCGCATTGTCGCGCAGGATGCTTTTGAGCACGTCGTCGTTGAACGGGATCGCAAACTCTTTCGCGATGTCGGCGTAGAAATCAGGCGGGGACAGCGACAAGCCCGGCTTCGGCGTAGCGATGAGCACAACACCGATCCCTTTTCCTCGTGCCAGCTTGATCATCGCGCGCACGTTGGCGGCTACCGACGCGTCGCCTTGCTTGCGCAGGAAATCATTGCCGCCGTGGCACAGGATCAGCAGTTTTGGCTTGGTTTCTTCCAGCACATCGGGCAATCGCTGCAACCCATCGGCGCTGACCTCTCCCGGCACGCCGGCGTTAACCACCTTGCGGCCAACCAGCGATTGCAATTGTGCGGGATAGGATTCCGCCGGTGCCGCGCCGGTGCCGAAGGTGAGGCTGTCGCCGAATGCCACCACCACGTCGTTGTTGCCGAGCGGTGAGACTTGCGGCGGCTTGCTGCAACCGGCAAGCAGCAAGGCGGACAGGAGGAACGTACAACGCAGGTATCGAAATTTCATGGCGCCAGCTTAGCGGAGAAACGAGCTGTCAAGCCGTCGCCATGTAGAGCGCCTCGCTTCGCGGGCTGTAGCGAAGTATTAAACACAAGCACTGGCGCAGGTGTGCGGGCCTAAAACCCGCTGAACGCCGCGCCAGTGCTTGTGTTTAAGATCCTACAACGCTTCCCGATTGTCCACAGGCTTTGTGGCAAGCTACCCGCACTTCAATCCGGAAAATGCCATGTACATCAGCCTGTTCGACATGTTCAAAATCGGCATCGGTCCGTCCAGTTCGCACACGGTTGGTCCCATGCGCGCGGCGCGGCGCTTTCTGGTCGAGATGCCGGAAGCCGATTTCGCGCGCATTCATCGCGTCGAGGTGGAATTGTATGGCTCGCTTGCGCACACCGGCCACGGGCACGGCACCGACATGGCGATCTTGCTGGGGCTGGAGGGCGCGTTGCCTGATTTCGTCGATACCACCACCGTTGCCCAGCGCGTGCATGACATTCACGTGTCGCGCGAGATTTTGCTGCTGGGCAAGGCGCGCGTGCATTTCGATTGCGATCGCGAACTGATCTTCAACCGCGTCGACTTGTTGCCGGTGCATTCCAATGGCATGCGCTTCGCCGCGTTCGATACAGCGGGCAAACTGATCGCGGAGCGCGAGATGTATTCCATCGGCGGCGGCTTTGTGGTCGATACCGATGAGGCGTTTGTCGGCAGTCCACGCGGCGTGGAAAAACGCGTTCCCTTTCACTTCGAAACCATGGACGAATTGCTGGAGCTGGCGAAATTGGCGAACCGGCCCATGCACGAACTGTTGATGGAAAACGAGATCGCCTTGCGCGGCGAGGCGGCCACGCGCGAATTCATTGCGCGCATGAAAGAGGTAATGTTCGAGTGCATCGATCGCGGCATGCGTACCGACGGCATGCTGCCGGGCGGGCTCAAGGTGAATCGCCGAGCCAAGGCCATCGCCGCGCGCCTCAACAAGACCGACGCGCATGTCAGTGAGGGTGCCATGAACTGGGTGAGTGTGTATGCGATTGCGGTCAACGAGGAAAATGCGGCGGGCGGACGGGTAGTGACCGCACCCACCAATGGCGCGGCAGGGGTGGTGCCGGCGGTGCTGCGCTATTACCAGGATTTTCGCGATGCGGATGACGCAGGCATCACCCGCTTTGTGCTGGCGGCCGCCGCAATCGGCGCGCTGTGCAAACGCAACGCTTCTATCTCCGGCGCGGAGGTCGGTTGCCAAGGCGAGGTCGGCTCGGCCGCGGCGATGGCGGCGGGTGGCCTCGCGGCGGCACTCGGCGCCAGCAATGAACAGATTGAAAATGCCGCCGAGATCGCGCTCGAACATCATCTCGGCATGACTTGTGATCCCATCGGCGGACTGGTGCAGATTCCGTGTATCGAACGCAATGCCATGGGCGCGGTCAAAGCAATCAATGCATGTTCACTGGCGATGCTCGGTGACGGCTCGCACATGGTGAGCCTCGATCAGGCGATCGAGACCATGCGCCGGACCGGAGCGGATATGCAGAGCAAATACAAGGAAACGTCGCTGGGGGGGCTGGCGATCACGGTGTCGGTGCGATTGGTGGAGTGCTGATTCGCCCACGAAGCCTTTTTTTGCGCGACAATGCTCGCACCTGCAATTTCACGAAAGCGCTCCCGGGCTACTCAACGAAGCGCGAACAAAGCACGACAACCATCGGCACTCGGATTCGGGGATTATTGATATGACCTACGCTGCGATCACCGGTTGGGGCAAATGCCTGCCACCCGCCATACTCACCAATGCGGACCTGTCGACTTTTCTGCCGACCGATGATCACTGGATCGTCAGCCGCACCGGCATGAAGGAACGGCGCATCACACATGTCCCGGCGATCGAACTGGCGTACGTTGCGTCGGCACGGGCGCTCGCCTGCGCGGGTATCCAGCCCGATGACCTTGATCTCATCATTTACGGCAGCTGCAGTTTTGACGAACATGTCCCCAATTCCGCATCGGGCGTTCAAGTGCGGCTCGGCGCGCACAAAGCGGCGGCGATGGATGTGAATACCGCCTGCACCAGCTTTCTCTACGGCATGTCGACGGCGACCGCGTTTATCAAGTCGGGCGCCGCGAAGAAGGTTCTGGTCATCGGCGTCGAGAACATTTCGCAATACATGGATTGGCATAATCGCAATGTGGCCGTACTGTTTGGCGATGGCGCGGCGGCCTGCGTATTCGAGGCGAGCGAAAACGAAGAAGGTGTCATCGCCCAAAAACTTCAATGCCTTGCCGACTCACGCCAATCCTTGCGAGTTCGCGGCATGGGCGGGATATACGCCAACCTTGGCACCCAGCTCGGCGATACGCGCTGGGATTTCGACGGCCAGGAAATTTTCAAGAAGGCGGTCACCGGCATGGGCGAAGGCAGCCTCGACGTCATGCGGCAGGCGGGTGTGACCATCGATGACATTGAAGTGATTGTCCCCCATCAGGCGAATCTTCGCATTCTCGAAGCCGTCGCCAAACGCGCCGGCGCATCGATGGACAAGGTGTTCCTCACCATTCACAAGTACGGCAATATGAGTGCCGCGACCGCGCCGGTTGCGCTGGTGGAAGCCCTGGAAGCGGGGCGCGTCAAACCCGGTTCACTGGTGCTGATCCCGGCCTTCGGCGGAGGCCTGACCATGTCCGCTCACCTGATTCGCTGGGGTTCGCGGGTCACGCCGATCGCCACCACCGATATCGATTTGCCGCCGTGCGAGAAGACGGCGTTGCAGATGGTGCAGGAAATCATGGCCCAAAAGGAGCCGCGTGGCCGGTCTGAGGCATCGCTGATGAGTCCCAAGTTCATCGAGGAGATGTAGTTTGCATTGTGGCCGGACGTGCAGCGCGCAATGATGTCATGTGGTACTCGCCATATTACAAATGCAGCGGCCCTTCCTCCATCGCCGAAACCTGCTCACGTAATTCCAGAATCCGGTCCTGCCAGTAACGCTGCGTATTGAACCACGGAAAGGCCAGCGGAAAGGCCGGATCGTCCCAGCGCTGGGCCAGCCACGCCGAGTAGTGAATCAACCGAAGCGTGCGCAACGCTTCCAGCAGATGCAACTGGCGCCGGTCGAAGTCGGCGAAGTCCGCGTAGCCTTCCAGCACGTCGCGCAGTTGCCGCGTCATTTCTTCGCGCGTGCCCGATAACAGCATCCACAGATCCTGCATCACCGGCCCCGTGCGGCAATCATCGAAATCGACGAAGTGCGGGCCATCGTCGGTGTAGAGCACATTGCCGGCATGGCAGTCGCCGTGCAGGCGAATGTTGGCGATGTCGCCGGCGCGCTGGTAGCACACACGCACACCATCGAGCGCCTGGTCGGCCACGCTGGCCCAGACGGCGCGCAAATCGATCGGAATGAAATCGCTTTGCATGAGCCAGTCGCGAGGAGCCTCGCCGAAGCTCGCAATATTGTGCGCGGGACGATGAATGAAGGGCTGCGTGGCGCCGACGGCGTGAATGCGGCCCAGAAATCGTCCCAGCCATTCCAGCACCTCGGGATTGTCGAGTTCCGGCGCGCGTCCGCCGCGGCGGGGGCTGAGACTGAAACGGTAACCGGCGAATTCATGCAATGTTTTGCCGCCGATGATGAGCGGCGAAATCACCGGGATCTCGCGCTCCGCCAGTTCCAGCGTGTAGGCGTGTTCCTCAAGAATCTGCGCATCGCTCCAGCGGCCCGGCCGGTAGAACTTGGCGATCACCGGCGTCGCTTCCTCGATGCCGATCTGGTAGACGCGGTTCTCGTAACTGTTGAGCGCCAGCATGCGTCCGTCGGCGAGATAGCCGGTGTTCTCGACCGCATCGAGGATGACATCCGGAGTCAAATTGGCATAGGGCGTCGGGCTGGCGTGCATCATCCATTGTAACTGGCATACCCGGTGGACCAGCGCCAATGCGGCTCCTGGGGCGTATGCCGCGGAGAGCCGCGCCAGCAGGCGAGTTTCAGCCGATCCGAGATTCAGGCGCCGCACGTCAATTGTCGGGCGCGCGGGCAAAACCGGTAAAATTGGCTCCTCCCCATGAAATATCTCAAGGCGCCAACATGGCTTCGTTCAGTTGCTTCGATATCCTTACTGGCAAGGCATCCCTCGGGCTTTCGCATGCGCCCGTCACGCTCAAGGGCTGGGTGAAAACCCGACGCGATTCGAAGGCCGGCATTTCTTTCGTCAATGTTTCTGATGGTTCCTGCTTCCATCCGGTGCAGGTCGTGGTGCCGAATACGCTCGCCAACTATGCCGATGAAGTACAAAAACTGACGGCTGGCTGCGCGGTCGAAGCCACCGGCACCATCGTGCCGTCGCCGGCCAAAGGCCAGCCGTTCGAAATGCAGGCCACTGGCATCAAGGTGGTCGGCTGGGTGGATGATCCGGATACCTACCCGATCACACCCAAGGCGCACACCATGGAATACCTGCGCGAGGTCGCGCATCTGCGCCCGCGCACCAATGTCATCGGCGCGGCGACGCGGGTGCGCCACACCATTGCCTCGGCGATCCACCGCTTCTTCCACGAAGAAGGATTTCTGTGGGTCAATACGCCGATCATCACCGCCTCCGACGCGGAAGGCGCAGGCGAATTATTCCGCGTCTCCACGCTCGACATGATGAACCTGCCGAAAACACCCGAAGGCAAGATCGATTTTTCGCAGGATTTTTTCGGTCGCGAGGCGTTCCTCACCGTGTCCGGCCAGTTGAATGTGGAAACTTATTGCATGGCGCTGTCGAAGGTCTACACCTTCGGCCCGACATTTCGCGCGGAGAATTCCAACACGTCGCGCCACCTCGCCGAATTCTGGATGATCGAGCCGGAGATCGCCTTCGCTGACCTGAGTGATGACGCGACGCTGGCCGAAGCGATGCTGAAATACATCATCACCACCGTGCTCGCCGAACGCGCGGATGATATGGCTTTTTTTGAGGAGCGCATCGAAAAAGGCCTGATCGCCAAACTGGAACACATCGTCAAATCCGAATTCGTTCGGATGGATTACACCGACGCCATCAAGGTGCTTGAAAGCACGAAGGAAAAATTCGAGTATCCAGTGAAATGGGGCATCGATCTGCAATCCGAGCACGAGCGCTATATCGCCGAGAAACACGTCAATGGACCGACGGTGCTGATGAACTATCCGAAGGAGATCAAGGCGTTTTACATGCGGCTCTCGGACGACGAGAAAACCGTGGCGGCGATGGACGTGCTGGCGCCGGGCATTGGCGAGATCATCGGTGGCTCGCAGCGCGAAGAGCGGCTTGATGTACTCGACAGGCGAATGCTGGAATGTGGACTTGATCCGGCGCATTACAGCTGGTATCGGGATTTACGCCGTTACGGCACCGTACCGCACGCGGGATTTGGGCTGGGGTTTGAGCGGACGGTTTCGTATATCACAGGGCTCGCAAATGTACGCGATGTGATTCCGTTTCCGCGGACGCCGGGGAGTGCACGCTATTAAGTCCCTCGCCTCACATGCGGGTAGCGGCAGACCGCGGCTAGTTCGCCAATGAACCTCCCAGACAAAAACCTCGAATCCCTTTTCCACAACAATCGCGCCTGGGCCGACCGCATTCGCGCGCAGCATCCCGATTTTTTCGAGCAACTCGCCAAACAGCAGAATCCAAAATTCCTGTGGATCGGCTGCTCCGACAGCCGGGTGCCCGCGAACGAAATTGTCGGGTTGATGCCAGGGGAAGTTTTCGTCCATCGCAATATCGCCAACGTCGTCGTGCACACTGATCTCAATTGCCTGTCGGTGATCCAGTTCGCGGTAGATGTGCTGAAGGTGGAACACATCATGGTGGTCGGGCACTACGGTTGCGGCGGGGTTCGCGCGGCATTGTTTGACCAGCGCGTGGGGCTGGCGGATAACTGGCTGCACCATGTGCATGATGTTCGAGACAAACATGTCGAGGCGCTCAAAGCCATCGGGCTTTCCGATGCGCGCCTCGATCGACTCTGTGAACTCAACGTAATCGAGCAAGTGGCAAACGTCTGTCAAACCACCATCGTGCGCGACGCGTGGGAGCGTGGGCAGGAGCTGGCGATTCACGGCTGGATTTATGGACTGAAGGACGGCTTGCTGCGCGACTTGAATGTGACGGTGTTGGATCGCGATGAAGCCGGCGCCACGTGCAAAGGCGCGGTTGAGGCGCTCACCGCGGCGAGGCCAGTTCCGCATGCAAGCGGTTCTGGCCAGGCTTGACCGAACGGTAAGGTTAGAGTTTTGGTGGGTCTGCCGGCGGCAGTATGGGCGCGGGAGCCGGCACGATCGGTGGTTCCTCAATCATCACGGGTGCTGGCGCGGGTGTGGGCGGAGCGACCGTTACGATGATCTCCGCTTGCGGTGGTGCAAATTCAATTGCGGGCGGGGTGACGGGCGGCGTGACGGATTGGGTCACTGACGGGGCCACGGGCGGCGCAATACGCTTCACCGGCGTGGATGCCGACTTCGCGGCCACGCTGGTCTTTGCCTTGACCGGATTGAGCGATTCGCTGCTGTGGTTATTGCCGTGTCCCGCCAGAGGCATTGAATTCGCTTCCTCCGACTTCGTCATCGATTTCAGTGGATCGGTGATAGGACTGTCGCTCGCCGTGATGGATGCCGCCGGAACCGGAACGTTGCTCGCGGCCGAAACAGCCGCCGCGGAGGGTACGCTCGGGTCCGGCGCTGTTATTGCCGTGTCAGTTTTCGCGGCGCTGTTATCTGAATATTTGTCTACGCCCATCGCGATGCCTGCCCCGGCGGCGATCACCAGTGCGGCGATCAAAACCGGCCGCATCGAGCTTGCGGAAAAGCTGCCGGAGGTCGCGTAGTTGTCATGCACCATTCTCAAGTCATCAAGTGTCCGTGACAAAGGCGGTGTCGGACGATAGTTGAACGTCTGGGGATTTGTCTGTACGGCTTCCATGGTGGTTCCTTTCAAGCTGATGGCGGTTTGCCATGACACCAGTGTAGGTTTTGGGCGACATGCACCGTGTAGGCGCAAGCTCATTTGGGCTGTAGGAAGGCTCCGTTACTCCTCGTGGGTAACCGGGCACTATTTGGCTCGATGCCGCGTGGGCTCGCTGACAAAATACCAGGGCGCCGCCAGCGATCGGTCGCGCAAACGTCGCAACGCGTCTCGCAGTAAAATCAGCCTCGTCTTCGTTTATCGAGAACCCACATGACCGCCCGCGATGCCATACCCGCAATAAATGTCAATGCCGATCAACTCCTCACCGATATCTCACGACAGTGGGATGCCGACATCGTCCCGCAACTCATCGAGTACGTGAAGATTCCCGCCAAGTCCCCGGGCTTCGATCGCGATTGGGCAAAGAATGGTTTTCTGGATGCCGCCATTGAACAGGCGCGAGCATGGGTTGCCGCGCAAAACGTGACTGGTCTCACGCTGGAGGTGGTGCGCCATGATGACCGCACGCCGGTGTTGTTCTTCGATATCCCGGCAACCGGCGGGCTCGATCCCAACCGGACCATTCTTTTCTACGGTCACCTCGACAAGCAGCCGGAAATGACCGGTTGGCGTGCCGGACTCGGGCCGTGGACGCCAGTTTACGAAGACGGCAAACTCTATGGCCGTGGTGGTGCCGATGACGGCTATGCGGTATACGCCGCGCTGTCGGCGATCATGGCGCTGGACAAGCAGGGTGTTGCGCGGCCGCGTTGTGTTGGGCTGATCGAGACCTGTGAGGAAAGCGGCAGCTACGATTTGCCGGCCTATCTTGAGGCGCTTTCGCCACGCATGGGTGACGTGCAACTCGTCATGGCTCTCGATTCCGGCGCGGGCAACTATGACCAGTTGTGGGTAACCACTTCGCTACGTGGCCTGGTCAATGGCACGCTGACGGTGAACGTGCTGACCGAAGGCGTGCACTCGGGTGACGCAGGTGGAGTTGTGCCTTCCTCATTCCGCGTCGCACGGCAATTGCTTGATCGCATCGATGATTCGCGAACCGGTGTGGTGAAGCCTGCCATGTTCAATTGCGGGATTCCTGCTGAGCGGGTCGCGCAGGCAAAGCAGGCGGCGGAAATTATGGGTGAATCTGTGTGGCAGCGATTTCCGTGGGACAGTTGTTGCCAGGATGGCGGCAAGTTCGTTTTTGTCCAGCCGACGACCAAGGATCCGGTCGAACTGATCCTCAACCGCACCTGGCGCGCCGCGCTGGCCGTGACGGGTGCGGATGGGCTGCCCGCCATTGCCTCGGCCGGAAACGTGCAGCGTCCCTACACATCTTTGAAACTCTCGCTGCGTTTGCCGCCGCTGGTGGATGCATCAAAGGCCGCCGTCGCCTTGAAGCAGACGCTGGAAGGCGATGCGCCATACTCTGCACGCGTCACGTTTGAATACGAGCAGGCGGCAAGCGGCTGGAATGCGCCCGCCACGTTGCCGTGGCTTACCGCGCTGCTCGATGGCGCCTCGCAGACTTTCTACGGCAAACCGGCCGCGTATCTGGGTGAGGGCGGTACCATTCCGTTCATGGGAATGCTCGGCGTGAAATTTCCCGAACGCGCAAATGTTGGTCACCGGTGTACTGGGGCCGAAATCGAATGCGCACGGCCCGAATGAATTCCTGCATGTGCCCTACGCGAAGAAACTCACCGCGGCAGTGGCAATGTTGCTGGCCGGGATGCAGTAGTTGGCCCGCAGGAGAAGCAGGTTCGAAACAGGAATGTGGAGATGATGCGGATGCACACTGACATGGACTCAACGCCTAAAAGCCAGCATTTCACATTTCCCGCGATTCGCGAGGTCGAGGCAACACGGGCGCTTGACTGGTTACGGCGGGGATTCGCCGACATGCGCGCGCAACCGGGCGCCAGCGCATTCTACGGTCTCTGCTTCGGGGCGATGGGTGTGGTGTTGCTGCTGGTCTTCCGCTTCGCGATCGATTACACCTCCACGCTGGCGATGGGCTTCATGCTGCTCGGGCCGTTTCTGTGTATTGGCCTTTATGATCTTTCGCGCCAGCGCGAAGCGTCGCCACCCGCGAACTTCCGGCGATCGCTGGTGGCCTGGCGCGAGAATCCCGGCGGCATCGGCATCTACGTGCTGATCCTGACGGTGGTGTTTCTGGTGTGGGCAAGGGCATCGTTGGTGACGTTCGCGCTGTTCGAATCGCACGCCATGCCGACATGGGCGGCGTTTTTCCTGCAATTGGCGGCGATGCAGAATATCGGGTTTATGATGGCCTTCTTCGGTGTGGGCCTGATCTTCGCCACCATCGTGTTTGCGTTCAGCGTGATTTCGATACCGTACCTGCTGGACCGTCGCGCCGATGCCATCACGGCAGCGGCCGTGAGCGTGATGTCGCTGGTGCGTAATCCCGTGGCCATGATCGTGTGGGCGGCGCTCATCGCGCTATTGATCGGCGTCGGTTTGCTGACGGCGTATATCGGCCTGGTGCTCACCGGCCCGCTGATCGGCCACGCCACCTGGCACGCGTATCGCGATCTGGTGGGGCCCGCCTGCTGGCGTCCGGCGCCGAAGCGGCATCCGATCCACGCGCGTCCACGTGAGTGATCGCACGGTGATCGCACAACGAGTTGCCACGGAGCTGTCTACCAGTCGGCTGCTGGTTCGCCGGCTGACACCCGCCGATGCGCAGGCGTTTTTCGACGTGTTCTCCAACGCGGACGTCATGCTGTACTGGAGTTCGCCACCGATGACATCGCTCGCGCAGGCCGAAAAAAAGATCGGTGAAATTCTTGAACACTATCGCAAGGGCGACCTGTTTCAATTTGGCATCGAGCGAAAACTCGACCGACAGCTGATCGGTACCTGCACATTGCATCAGCTTCACGAGCAGAACCGGCGCGCCGAGATCGGCTACGCGCTGGGCCGGCCATTTTGGGGGCAGGGCTACATGCACGAAGCGCTGGTGGCGTTGATCGACCATGCCTTCCGTGTGGCCGGATTGCACCGGCTTGAAGCCGACATCGATCCGCGCAACGAGGCATCCGCCCGATCGCTGGAGCGCCTCGGCTTTCAGCGCGAAGGGCTGTTGCGCGAACGCTGGATCGTTGGCGACGATATTTCGGATAGCGCGCTATACGGATTGCTGGCGGTGGAATGGCTGCACATGCAGGCGACATACCCTGAAGTCTCGATTCGCGACGCTTGACGCAACAGGTATTGTCCGGCGGGACATTGTCGGCGACAGCAATGTTTGGCAGAATATTGTGACCTGCCGAAAGGAGCCGCTCATGCCGCTACCGCCGCGTTTTGCCAGCCTGTCCGGTGAATGGAAGGGAACCAAGCGCCTCTATCTGAACGGCGAAGCCGGACCGGAAAAACTTTCAGGCTCGCGCGCGACGATCGCGAAGGCGGTGCGGGGCACATTTCTGCTGGTCGACTATTCCTGGAAGTTTGAAAGTGATCCGCACGAAGGCGTGTTGTTACTGGGCTACGAAGAAAAACAAAATGTAGCGACGGCGGCGTGGGGGATTCGTGGCACATGGGCCAGCGAATCATGCACTGCACCGGCGCCATCGACGCGAACGGCGTATTCGCGGTGCGTGGCAGCTATGAGGCACCACCCGATCCGGACTGGGGCTGGCGCATCGCGCTGAACATTCAATCGGCGGATTCACTCGCCCTTTTCATGCACAATATTTCGCCTGACGGAAAAGAGCATCTTGCCGTGCGGGCGGAGTTTGGGCGATTAGCGTACTGAAGCGGTTTTCATGGCCCCCCGGCGCGTAGAGCGCCAGTGGGAGCGGCGTTTCAGGCCTTTCCGGCCGGAAAGGTGCGCCAGTGCTTGAGTTTGCTTAAGGGAACTTCCAATAACTCCCCGTTCGTGCTGGGGGATCCGGGCCCCCCCAACCCCAGCCCCCTTTTCCTTTGGAGGAGGCCCCTTCGATACCCAGGCGGAAATAGGGTTAATAGAAGTTCCCTTAAGTCAGCGAATAGAGAGTCGTCATTCCCACCTAAGCGGGAATGACGATGTTTTTGAATTCACGAAATATGCAAACCAAACTTTTCGCATGCCGCAATAATTCACGCGCGTTGGCAGCCGGTAACGCGCTATCCGCTACGCCGCATGCGCATCGTGCACCGAATTCTCCAGCTCCGTAAACGCTTCCTGCACATACTCGCCCAGGCGATGCAAATTGGGCAGCTCTTCGGTGGCGATCAAGCCAAAGAACAGGTCGCCCGCATAACTGAACAAGGTGATGTTGAGCAGGTTGCTCGGGGGCAATGTGCTGATGGGGTGCATTTCTTCCATCTGGGCACCCTTGATGAACAGATGCTCTTTCGGGCCGGGCACGTTCGAGACAAGCGTGTTGCCCATCGGCGGCAGGGTATTGGAAAGTTTCAGCAGTTCCACGATCTCCGCGACTAGCCCGGTGATGATGGTGTATGACTCGATTGCCTCCGGTGCGACGCTGTCGATCATGGAGCGCACATTGCGCAGTGAATAACCGATGTTACGCAGCCGCACATAGGGATCGTCCGTGGGCGGCGATAATTCCACCAGAATAATGCCGAGCTTGTTGCCGGCAGTTTTCTCGCCTTCCTTTCGCAGGTTTACCGGCATCTGAATGGTGAACGGGCGCGGCAGTTCGACGCCCTGGTCGCTGAGGTAGCGGCGCAACGCACCATCGAGACAGGTCAGCGCAATGTGATTCAGCGTTGAACGCGTTTGCTTGCGAATCCTGTCGACGCGCGCCATCGAGACGCCCGCGGTCGTGAACTGGCGGCCCGGCGTCACTTGCCCGGTCAGCGGAGTTTTCGCGCTCGAGACAAATGGCAGCGCGATCGCGTTCTTGGTGAGATTGACGCTCTCCAGCAGCAGCATCGCGGCCAGCCGGCCGATGCCGAGCAAGCGGCGGCTGGTGCCGCCCACCTCCGACCACGCCGATTGCAGCAGCTCCTGGCTGCGTTTTTTGCGCTGGCTCGCATAACCGCCGTGCTTGCGCGTCCACATCGGTGTCAGTTTGGTTTGCCGGGCCGTTGGCGCCATCGCCTCGGCGGTCCAGCGAGTCAGCGTGACGCCATCCGCATAGGCGTGATGTATCTTCTGATAAAGCGCAAACCGGCCATCTCCCAGCCCGTCGATGACATGCACTTCCCACAGCGGACGCGACCGGTCGAGCATCGGCGTATGCAGCCTGGCGACAAAGTCGTAAAGCGCTTCGCGGTCGTTGTGGCCTCTCTTGAGCTTGTGATAAAAAATATGCTGCGTGAGGTCGACCGTGTCCACGTCCTGCCAGTGTGGCATCGGCGTGAATGAAAAATTGATGACGCGATTGAACGGCGGATTCACCTCGGTGAACGTCAGGAATTCACGATGCAGGTTCTTGGCAAAGGCAACCGTCGATTTATCCGGCCGCTTGCAAATCAGCAAGCCCGCCACGTGTTTGGGGCTGGCCTCGGTTTCAGTGATGAAAAAGCCAAGATCGAGCAGAGACAGGTTGTTCATGGTGGTCCGTGAGCGTTGACATCGAAAGCTCTATTTTGCGCCATTGCGCTTGCGCAGGGAAACGGGCGATGGCCGTGCGGCGCCTGCCGGGCGACCTTGACGCTCAAAGTTCCCGGGTCATGAAAACGCTGTACGGATCTTCAACATACTCCGCAAACGGTCCGCAATCGGTAAAACCAAAACTCGCGTACAGCTTGCGGGCAGGCTCGAAACCTTCCACGGATCCCGTTTCCAGACTCAGGCGGCGATAGCGGCGCTGCCGGGCAACGTCAAGGATGTGGCCCAGCATATTCTTCGCCACGCCTTTTCTGAGGTGGGCCGAGGATGTCCGCATCGACTTGATTTCGGCATGCCGGTTGTCCAGTTCCTTGAGCGCGCCGCAACCCAGCAACTCACCGCCTTCCCATGCGGTCCAGAACGTAACATCGGGTTTGCGCAATTTCTCAATATCCAGCGCATGCACGCTTTCAGGGGGCGAGAGCAGCGCCATGCCCCGAAGATGTTCCTGCAACAGCGCATGTATCTCGGAACCGCACAGATCGTCGATTTTAATGTTCATGGGAGGCGGACTTTACTGATGATGATGGGCTTATCACCTTGGCCGATCGGTGTGGCGAAATGCCCAAAAAGCAGGATCGGGTGATATTCCGAACTATACCGATGCGAGTCCGGTGATTCAAATCAGCGATCAGCGAAGTGGTGGTGAAGCGAAGCTGGCGTCAGCGGGAATAGCAATTCGAATGCCTCCGGCCGGCCCCGGCATCAGCCCGAATGAGTTGGCAGACGCGGGTGGGGGTGGCGAGACTCTTGGAGCTTGTCCGCAGACGAGATGCGATGCCTGACTTGCGGATAATTTCGTATGGCATTTCTCAATCGTCAATTGATTGCTAGCGTCCGCTCATTCCCTTAAGTAATTCGTCGTCTCAGCCGCCGGGACGGAGGCATAGCGCGCTACTGAAGGGGAAACGGAATCACACGTCGATTGATTGCGCGATGATTTTGGTATTTTGAGTTTTCCTGCAGCTTCAACGTCCGGCATAGGCAACCTGCCCTGGGCGGGTACGCGTGAATGAGGGGGTGGGTGCCGCCTTGTCAGTCCGGAATCTCGGGCTCGACGAGCGTGGCGAGTTGTGCGAGGGATTCCTGCCAGCCCAGGTAGCACATCTCAAGGGGAATGACTTCAGGTAGTCCTTCCTGCACGATGTTGATTTCGGTGCCGCAGGAAACCTTCGTCAAAGTCACCGTCACCTGGATTTCCCCAGGCAAATTAGGATCGTCGAATTTGTCTGTATAGCGAAGTCGCTCGTAAGGAACAAGTTCAAGGTACTCGCCACCGAATGCGTGACCGTTCCCTGTATTGAAATTCGTGAACGACATCCTGAACGTGCCACCAACCCGGGCATCCATGTGGTGCACCTTGCAGGTGAAACCGTATGGTGGTATCCACTTCGCCATTGCGTCGGCGTCCAGGAAAGCCCGGTAGACACGCTCCGGTGTTGCTCGTAGCACACGATGTAATCGCACGGTACCTGTCGGCATTTTAGATTCTCCTTTCAATGCGCGAGTCTGGGGGAAAGCGGCCCCATTTTATTGCCAAAGCGCCGCGTAATGTGTCGCGCGATGTGTCGCGTAATATGTCGCGCAATGCGGAGTACCTCGGGAACCCCCGCGTTTGACGTAGCCGACGCTGCGCGGTCTTGTCGCGCCGCATCCGTGCTGATGGAAGGATTAGGCGCCATGTTGCCTCACTTTGACGCGCTCCACATGAGGGAGGCGTAAGCCTTCATGTCGCCGCCGCGGAGAGTACCGCGTGAAGCCGGTTCAGGTTCTGCTCGTTCGCGGGTTCGACGATGTGCCTGATTCGAGCGGCAACCTCGGCGTCGTCAAAGGCCTGACGCCAGGCGAGCCTGGTGTGGCCGCCCGCATCGCTCAGCGTGACGGTAAGCGTGAAGTGCGGCTGAGAGACATGGCGAATGACGATGCGTGTGGGCGACACCTCAAGAAAGGTATTTTCATTCGGATAGTTGGTGCCGTCTGGCCCATGCATGACGAATTTCCAGAGGCCTCCCGCCTTGAACTCGAAGATTTCGAAGGTGTTGGTGAAGCCGTCGGGCCCCCACCAACTTGCGAGGCGCCGCGCGTCGGCGAAGGCTTTGAATACATCTTGCCGGCCAAAGGGCAGCACACGGCTGGTGGTGAAGACGGCATCATTGTCAGCTTGTAAGGTCACTTCGGCCTCCGTTCTTTTATTGGCTGAAATTTGCGCCCCGCCTGAGGGGGAGGGGAGGGTTGCAGGGCGGCTTTGGCGGCAGGGTGCTCACACCCTGCTCTCCAGCAATTGGCCAATGCGTAACAGATTGCCGTCAGGATCAACGATGGCGAACTCCCGGAGTCCCCAGGGCTTGTCCTCGATTGCATCCATGCGCGGGATACCGCGCTTCGGCAACTGAGCGGAGGCAAATGCGGTGTAAATACTCTCGGCGTCCTGGACTCGGATGTAACAGCCCGCCGAAGACTCCGCGGGAACAAGTGCTTTGTGCGTGAAGAAGTGAATCTCGATGGTCCCTCGACGCATGACGGCGTAAGAGTCATTGAATTCGTGCGCGCCGCCTTCGAACCCAAGTTGCTTATAGAAGGCCACGGCGCTGCCGATCGATCGGGTCGGTAGTGTCGGTATCGCAAGATCGGTTTTCTGCATCGGGAACCTCCGTTTGTAAGGACGGCGAACGATCAAGCCAAAGTGCGCCCCGCCGTTCGCGCGTCCCAGTGGATGAGGCGAATGAACTTGAGTGATGGGTTACGCATCAGCTTTCGTATCCTGGCTAAATACATTTCGCCAGACTCCGTTTTGGTGCTGCCAAATGGATGAAATGTACGTGCGTTCCTGACCCGCGTCCGATCCTGAACCGTGTCGGGACCAAGTGGCCAGGTACGACAGGACGACCGTGTCAGGGCAGAGGTGAATGACCCTTGCATTCGACAGCGAGTATGCGCGCGCGATGGGCCCCACCGCCAATTGACCGACGTGCTCGTCTCTTCCTGCGAAGCCTGTGCTGTAGACGCCCAGGAAGTTTTCCGCCAGGAGGCTCGCATCCGCTGTTGGGTCGCCACAAACCAGGGCTTTCCACACGCTGGATTCGAGGTTCAGGAAGAACTCAATGTCGGTTGAACTCATGGGTGGATGCGCGCGTGACGCCTAACGAGGCCGCAGAGAAAGTTGCCGACGCAATGTTCGGGGCAAACATGGCGTACGTTCACCGTCCCCAAAAGCGAGATAGCGCCGCATACGCGATTTTGAGAGGTCAATTTTCACACCCGATTCGACATGGTGTTCAAGAAGGGTTTTCCCGCAGCTTCACATTTGAAGTTGAGCCGCAGACCAAGACTTGCCGAGCACTGTCGGCTCCACCGGCCAGGCGTCGGCGTTTGGCTTTCAGGCATGAAGCTCACTGCCCCGGAGGCGGTTGCCAAAGTTCGACCTTGTTCCCCTCGGGATCCATCACCCAACCGAACTTTCCGTATTCGGAGTCGTCCGCCTTCTTCAGGACATTGCACCCCTCGTCCCGAAGCAACTGAAGCAAGGCGTCCAGGTCTTCAACCCGATAGTTGACCATGAAGGTCGACTTGCTAGGTGCGAAGTGCTCGCTGTCGGCGGCGCCGACGGACCACACGGTCGTTCCCTTGGTCGGATTGCCCGCGGCATCGGTCCAGGTGAATGCGGTGCCTCCCCATTCCTGGACGTCAATACCCAAATGCTGCTTATACCGGGCTCGCAGCTTGACAGGGTCATTCGCGTTGAAGAAGATTCCTCCGATTCCTGTAACTCTCTTCATTTGAGACTCCTAAGTGAGGTTAAGTGGGAGCGTACTGCGTTCGTGACACGTAACTTTAGCGGTAAGCGGTCGCCGGCGGCGGCACGCCGTTGGCGCTCCGCCGGGGTAAATGGTTAGGCCCCGGGCAGTGCGTCATCTGCACGAAGCCAACGCAACATTTGAGGATAAAAATTCGCGGCAGCGCCAGTCACCGGATTCGGCGCAACGGCCATTCCCGCCAAGCACAATCCCGGGAGGCCCGGATAGACCCCCATCGAATATGTCATGCGAAGACCGGCTGATTGCCCCTTGTAACCGCCCTCATGGAACAGCACGTCCAGCGGCAGATCGAGGTCGACGGCAGCCGCGTATGCCCATGCCATGGCCTCGAGTTCCCCAGCGTGTGGCGCGCTCTGTTCGAACGCCAGGTCATCCGACGCCTGTTGACGAAGCATGCTGGGTAACACTGCCAAGTGACCGGCTTCGTGCAGCAGGTCCCCCGGCCATAGAAGTTTGCTCAGGTCAGCCACGAGCGAACCTTGCCGAACCGCGATTCCGGGCAAGAATGTGGCGTTATCGATGGATTCAAGCCTGACCTCAATTCCAACGTTGGACAGGAATCGAAGAATGGGATCAAGGTAATCAGCGTTCTGCATACCGTGGCAGTTCTTCCGGGCTTAACGAGTGAAATCACCGGGCTGCGCGGCCTCTTGCGCAGCTGCGTCGGATTGACGGGTGGGAGGTGGTTGCACTAGCGCACCACCCAGCCGCCGCAAACAGGAAACACTTGACCGACAAAGCAACTCGCCGGTTCGCTGCAAAGGTACGCCGCGAATTCAGCGTCTTCTTTGGCGTCTACAAGGCGTCCCAGGGGAACCTCGCGCTTCAGGCGCTCCTGGAACCGTGGATTGCTCTGAACTTCGGGCGGAAAGTAGGTCGGGTTATCAACGAAGTTCTGCGCGATTGCATTCACTTGAACATTGTGGGGAGCAACCTCCACGCCGACGGCCTGCACGTAGGCAAGCTGGGCGCCGCGGGCAGCGCTGTATGTCGAGGAGCGCTTCATCCCGCGCAGTGCTGATGCGCTGCCCATGACGAGAATCTTGCCCGAGCGCCGCTCGATCATGGCTGGCAATACAGCACGGAACAGTCGTTGCAAGGGATGCACGAGGGCGGCGAATGTGTCATTCCACTCTTCGTCTGACACCTCCGTGGCCGCGGTGGTCGGTGCGGGTATGGCCAAGTTGGCAACGAGAATATCGACGTGCCCGGCCTCAGCGACGATAGCACCAGGCGCGTCTGCGCTCATCAGAGGATCGATACTCGGGATAACCGTGGCACCGTGACGGGCGAACACTTCGCACAGGACCGGGCCCATGAACGCGTCGGCGTGGGTGACGAGCGCGCGCTTGCCCAGAAGGATCTGATTTGACACGGACTCTCCTTCCTGTAAAGAGATGATGATTATCGCGACCCCCAGCGTTCCGGTTCAGCGGCAGCGCGGCAGCACCGTCCGCCTCAACCGGTTGTCAGGCGCCATTGTGCGCTTGGCGCCGGAGCACAACATGGGTGGCTTTCTCCGACGCAACGAACTGGACACATTCGTATCCCAGAGCGCGCAAGTCAACCCCTTCGAACAGCCGCTCTCCCCCGCCCAGCAGGACCGGCGAGATAGCGACGTGCAGTTCATCGATGAGGCCGGTACGAAGATATTGCTGGATCGTGTTGGGTCCGCCGCCAATGCGCACGTCCATGCCGTTGGCGGCCTCGCGCGCCCGGTCAAGCGCCTCGTGAATACCGCCCGTGACGAAATGGAATGTCGTTCCGCCTTCCATCTGGATGGGCGGGCGCGCGTGATGAGTCAAGATGAAAGTTGGAACGTGATAGGGTGGGCTGTCCCCCCACCAGCCTTTCCAGTTCATGTCGGGCCAGGGGCCGCGACTCGGCGCGAACATGTTTCTTCCGAGAATCCAGGCGCCCACATTCCTGAAGCCCCGCGCAGCGAAGTCGTCATCGGTTCCCGTGGTGCCGCCTTCGGCGCCAAACAGGGTCCGTTGGATCGTGCGGGTCGGGATTAACCACTGGTGCAAATCTGTCCCGCCGACGCCGAGCGGATTATTGATGTCCTGATTCGGACCCGCTCCGTATCCGTCAAGCGAGATGGTAAAGCCTTCAACTCGGACGCGTGTCATCTTCATTCCTTCCTTTCGACTACCGCCGGATGACAAAGCTCAGCGACGCGGCCTGCCGCTTGCCGCGACCGCTGGAACGCATTGTTCGCAGGCGCTCATTTTATGGGCTTCTCGATCGTTTTCTCGTTACGCTGTTAATTCACTCTCGGATCTTATATCCGCGGCATTCTGCAAAATCCGTTCAAACATCGCCGCCGCGGTGGCGATAACGACATAGCCGAACGTGCGAGGTAAGCGGGCCCTTTGCCGTTGGGTTCCCGCTTGAATGATGGGTGAGGCCTCACCGCGTTGAGTCGATGGAGGGACGCCACAAGTAGCGACTGACGGTCTCTTCGCTTCCCTGGAACTGCATGACAATGTCTCTGTCATGAACGAATGCAGCTCGCTCCAGGGTGCGGCGCGAAGGCTCGTTGCCAGTCTCGGTGATGGCCAGGATGCTGGGCAGATCGAAGTTCTCTGCAGCCCACTGGCAAGAATAGAGCAAAGCCTCGGAACCGTATCCGCTCCTGCGTGAGCGCTCGGCGATAGCGTAGGAAATTTCCACTTCGCTGTCGAATGGGCTGAACCCTACGTGGCCCAGTAGTGTTCCGCCCGCCAGGTGCTCGACGGCCAGGACGTACGGGCCCAGACGCGGATCGCCTGGCGACGAATAGCACGAAATCAGGTACTGCATGCGAGAGGTAGCTTCGCTCATGTCTGCGTAGACATGGGACGGAAGCCAGCGCCGGGTGGACGGCTCGCCGTTCAGTTCCATCATCCGCGCCGCCTCTTCGACGACGAAGTGGCGTAGCCGAAGGGAAGGGGTGTTGATCGGGAGCGAATTCACGGGCATCGGGAGTACCGTGGCTGTCGATGTGGCGCCGAACGTCGTAGCGCAGGGGCGCGAAGCCGGATTGCTGGCGAAGCGTCCCGCTGCAGCGAGAAGTTAGGTGATGACGTGATATAGAAAGAAGACCTTGCCATCCATGCTCCAAAAGTAGAGACGCCCAAACATGCACCCCCTTGATCCATCGGAAGATTGCTGGTCGGCTTCAATGAAGAGCCATTGCATCTCCGTTTGCGGGCGCACCACCCAGCCCGGTTTATCTCCAATGACACCCAAAAAACGTTGGACATCGTCTTTCGGATTGGCCGGTACCAAGTTGAATTTTTTCAGCAGATCGGAAACCGCTTCGGCATCTCGCGCTTCCAGGCGCCACAACTCATCTCCGTCATTGAAATTGTTATGACGATAATAGTGTGTAACTCGAAATGCAGAGGAGATGGGGCCACAAACTTCCAACGGAGGCATTGCAACGGAAAGAAAGTCGCTGTCACTAATATCCCACGATTTTGGCCAAGTATGCCATACCAGAATCAGCCAAATTGCCACACAGGCAGCGAGAACCAGCCCGAACACTCCCGCGATTGCGTAGCCCAGAATCTTTAGCGCCTTTGGCATAAAGAGCACCTAGCGCGCGAGTTCAGCCGTGTGGGGAGGCCGCAGGCCGGAGCGCGTCGGCTGGCATGAAAGGTTAGGCGTCACTTGCTGTCGCTCTCGTCTTTTGCATTGCGTGACAAAATGCTTCGCACGCCGCCTCGCACTGGACTCGAATATGGCCTTCTGCCAAGTCGAAAGTAGCGCCATCTGGTAGAAGAAGCCTGGCGAAGAAATAGGGATCTCCCTCGCTGTCGGTGCCTTCAACAACGACGGGGGCGACCACGAGGTTCATCGGTACATTCGTTCGGATCGTCTTCAACGGGTAGCGCCAGACCAATGTTAATCCGTCTTGCGAGTGGACTGACGCATAGAAGCAGGCCTTGCTTGTCGCAAATTTGCCAAGCGCCAGCCCTCCGAGCCAGAACACTCCGAGAATGGTGGATGTGGTCAGGAGCGAGTAGCCTGCGGGTGGGCCGTCCCGGACAAGGATCGCCGTGAAAGCGATAAGCAGGGTCAACCAGACCAGGGCGAATGCCCAAATGAACGCCGAGGCACGGTTCTTGAGTTCCACTTTCGTGACGCCTAACGACCAAGGTGCGCGGCCGGCCGCTTCTGTCCGGTCCGTGCAATCGCCGTGTTATGCGGCGTGCTCAAGTGGAACTTCCCAGCCAGGGAAAACGAGTACTGCGGGGTGGCAATTGAGTGCACGGGCAAAGGTCTTGGCGCGTTCCACGCCCAAATTGACCCGCCCGTTCTCTATAGCTGAGATGGTCGCTTGTGGAATACCCGTAAGTTCGGAAAGTTGGCTTTGACTCAGTTCCTGGAGCTCACGCAGGATACGCACAGACTCACCAACCGAAACCTCAATTCGCTTCTTCGCCGGACGAAAGTCTTTCATATCATGCTTTCCTGTAATCGTGAGCCGTAACTTCCACCACCTGGATCTGCAACACCTTCGCAATTACACGGTAAATCACGCGCCACTGAATTCCTAGACGAGAGGAGCGATGGCCTTTCCATTCCCCAGACAATGCTTCATCGTGAAATCCCTTGATGGCTCGTAAGCCTTGTGGTCCCGAGATTCTGGCAATGTCCTTCCATTTTTCGTAACGCTTCAGGACCTCGATCGGGACACCACCGGAAAGCTGCTTGTCGACTCGACGGTGCTCTTCGATTTGCCACATGCCGTATTATGTATATATCACAAATGGTATGTCAAGCGTGACGACTGTTTCTTGACGCATAACGACCGAGATAAGCGGCGCCGCGCTTTTGCGGAGTCCCGCGAAGGAGCCTTCTGGCGAGGAAATACCCGGGAACATTGAGAATGACTCCGACAAGCAGAGCCAATGCGACGATGATTGCAATTGGGGCAAGGTTCATGGGAGCGTAAACGTATTACGTTTGACATGAGTGGTGCACAAAAGGCGACATCCGCTCGATGGAAGGGTTGGGCGTCATGAGGGCACGCGCCGCGCCTTGGATGCTTGGCAGTTGTGTCTTCGTGGTTTGATCACTTCTATTTGCCCGCTTCTCCAGCCGGTGAGACAGGATGCAACTTCAGTGTTGGTGCAAGCCTTCCAACGAAGCTCATTCTCGGGCTATGCGCGCAGAGAGGCGCCAGCCCTTGATTGCACAGAATGTGAAGAATGCTGACATGAGCCAACAGACCGCCGCCAGTAGCCATTCGTGGCCGGAAAAGTATGTGCGATTGCCTGATGCAGGAACAAGTCCGCTGACTGCTACGACGCCGAGCAAGACCAGCAGCAGTGCAAGTACGAGACTTGATAGCGGCCGAGCGGTGAAGAGGCCCAGCGTATTGGGAAGAGACACTGGTTCCTCTGAAGAGTAGTGGTGAGGTATAACGCTCAACCTTTGACATATGGGGCGCGCTTTAGCGCGGCCCGCTTGATTGATAGGCATTACTGTTCTGCGCGGAATTCCAACCACAAACCGTGAGCACTGTTCGGCGTGACCAACTTTCCAGATGTTGAACTGTCGAATTCATAGCGCTGATATGTCCTCTTGCGTGGGGAGTTGGCAGGTGGTCTGACGGACATCACCACGCCGATGACTGGGCGGCCCGGGAGAATCTGATTTCGACCGGGGATGATCACCACTCGTCCGTTCTGTAGCTCGAATACCTCGCCTCCAGTTGGTTCCGGAACGCGAACTGTGACACTTCTGGAGGCAGCGCCAAGCGCGATCAGCAAGCTCCTCAGCGGTCTGGAGTCTTCGCATGCGATCCAAACCTCACGCATGGCGAGGGCGCCGTTTGGGTGAGCGAAGTGCTCTGGCCGGTCTGTGGTCGAACGGTTGTCGGATGTGATGAATACAAAGCCCAGCTTTGGATCCTTGAAGGTAGTCAGTCCCGCTGCTTGGTCGAAGTCGATTCTTGCCTCTGCCAGCGCCGAGGCAAGCCTGGCCGTGTCTCTCACATGAAAGGAGACATACGCTGGCCCATCGCCGGTCTCCAGGTGCTTGCGGTACGCTGCACTCGACTCGTCTGAACCAGCCGCGACAGTGATCAGCTCAATGCCTGAGCCGTCAGGGAACTTGATGTGGTGATTCCTGATACCTGTAGTGTGCTGGCGTCCTGGCTTGAGGGAGAACCCAAGCCGCTTGAAGTCTGCCGACGCTTGTTCGAGATCCCGAACCGCCAACGGGACGTGATCAATGCCTGCGATAACGCCTTGACTCTGCGCGCAGGTCGTCCCAAGGGATGCCATCACGAGTAAGACGTTTCCAAGGAATCGCATGTGCGGGAACGGTGGTGATGTCGCGTGATGCATAACGTTTGAGCTCAGGCCGCGGCTCGTCAGGGCCGTCGCGCCTGCGGCGAATGATTGGGCGGCAACACTCGTTGTACTCCGCCTATATTTCCGAGAACGTCTCAGGACTTTACCCGTGACTCTCCGAGCAACATCACGTTGACGTTGCCTTTTGCCTGAATGCTCAAATAAAGAAGGTATGGCGCAAGAAACATCATGCCTCCGAAAACTGCTACGACCGCCAATGCAATACCAGAACCAGAAAATTGATTCCTCCAGGCAACCCACAGGCCGGAAAGCAAAAGAAAGGTTGTGAAGTCAGCGTTGAATTGGCCAGGCCAAGTCATGGCAGCGATATCAAGGAAGAATACTGGCAGGAGATTCCAGCCGTGATTCATGCCAACCATCATCGTGTAAGTGCCAAGACACACGACAACCACCACCAAATAGATACGAAATGCCTGCATAACTCCACTCCCCTCAGTTTCTGCACACGATGGATTTTGCCGCCCAACGATCAAGTTGACCGGCGCGACGCGCTCTTGGCGCGCCCGCTCGAACTCCGTGTTAGCCCTGTATCAGGAACGAGGCGAATTTCAACTTTGAAGCCGAGCGCCCGCGCATATTTTTGAAGCGTTCCCACGGAAGGGGAATGACTGCTGGTGGGCGATTCGAGACGTGCAATTGCAGACTGCGTAGTGCCTACCAGCGTCGCGACTTCGGCCTGAGTCAGTCCGGAAGCGGTACGCGCCTTTAGCACTTCATCCAGGAACGCAAATTCGTCCGCAAGCTGCTCGTAAGCTTTTCGGACTTCTGGTTTCGCGAGTACGCGCGCCTTGAACTGTTTAAGTGTGCGTTCCATTTTGAATCTCCTTCATTCGCGTTCGTGCGATCGACAGTTCCTTGGCGGGTGTCTTGTCAGTTTTCTTGATGAAATGATGAAGCATCACTATTCGCCGGCCAATTCTCGTGCAAAAGAAAACCCGGGCAATTCCTTCGCCTGCTTTGACGCGAAGCTCGAATAGGCCATCGCCTTCGTGTGCGGCATTCCGAGACCGGGGCCATATATTTCCATGCGCTCCGCATACCGGACGAAGCGGGCCACGAAGCCTGGCGACATCTTCGTGATTTCGGATTCAACTCGATCATTGTAGAAGACGACGGACCAACTCATTGAGGGAGTATAGCGGATATGCTATATCGCGCCATTGGAATTTTGAGGGCTAACGTGCGAGTTAAGTTGGTGCCACGCTGTTGGGGCTCCGCGTAAACGAGGGGTTAGGCATCGGCTCGTAGCGCCGCGAGCAGTTGTTTTGGATTGGGCCAGATATAGCGAATCTCTGACGCCGTGCCGCCGCCAGGTGGCTGGATCTCTAGGCGCTCTACTGCTTTGCCGCCCAGCTTCTCGTAGAACCGGCGAGCGTCGACGTTCTGCTCATAGACCCACAAGTACAGACCGATATCTGGCTGAGTGGCTTCAGACCTTTCGCACAGCGCTTGAAGCAACTGCCGGCCCATCCCACGGCCTCTGTACTTCGGTAGGACGTGCAGGTTGTCGATCTGTGTACCCCAGGTTGAATCATGCTTTCCGAACGCAAAGGAAAAGCCGGTCGTCTCCTCTTCTAGCTGGGACAGAAAGCCAAAGTGACTCTCAGGAATGGGGCTCAGTCGTCTCGTCCAGAGCGCGAGCCGATTGGCCAGGAGTTCGCCGTCCAGGAATTCCTGTCGAAGCACCCCACGGTACGCGCTGCGCCAGCTCGCGGCATGAATCATGGCGACTGCGGACACGTCTTCACTGCCGATGGGACGAACAACGGTGTTCAACTGCGATGCCTAACGTTTGAGATGAGAGGTGGCGCCCGCCTTGCCGGCTGACGTTCTCTCGATTGAAGGGTTGGGCCGCACCACTCCGCTCCGCGTTGGCGCTGGTGTTGTGCTGACCGCCTGGAAGCACTTACGACTCGGGGTCATACCCGAACTGCCGAAGTTCCTGAGCGCACCAGCACCCGGCAGCTATCTTTGCTGCCCACTGTTCAGCCTCTTCTCGTGTCTGCACTTTGAGCACGCAGAAGCCTCCGTTGAAGTTGCTCGTCTCAGGGTATGTTCCTGGCGACACCTTGCCCTCCCCAGTAACCATGACCGGCGGGATGGTCTCGTCGATGCCGCCGCCGAACACGTAGACACCTGCAGTCTTTGCCTCGCGAATCACAGCGTGGGATGACTCTCCCACTGAGGGGAAGTCCTCATCGGAGATGTGCTTCATAGCCGAGCTAGGGAACGAGATGAGGTAGTGGTTCATTCTTGGATTGACTCCTTGGTACAGCTTTGCGTCCAACGTCGTTGCCTGGTCATGTGTGGCCTAACGTTCGCGGTGAGGGTCGCCCCTCGACCGCGCGGTTAGGTTGCGTTGTTTGAGCTTGCATTTAACTTCTTCTCCCCAGTGGCAAAGGATGCCATCTGAATTCGGCCGTCCCGGACCTGATAGATGCACAACATTTCAATTGTACCCAGGCCTTCAGGGAAATTTCTCGTGATGCTCTCGAAGTCAACGACAACGCTGCCAACGACGGTGCGAGACAGAAGGCGTGCATAGAGATCGGGCTCTGCAAAACGCTGAAGGAAACGAACACGCAACTCCTCTCACCCTTTCGCTAAGCGATCACCATGCAATGTGAATTGTGCTGCGTCGGGGGCGTAGGCTTCGAGCAAGCCTTCGATATCCTTTGCGTTGTACGCATCGAGCTGCGTTTGAACGACCGATTCTGGCGACATGGATTTCCTTTGGAAAAATGTGAGATGGCGATTTGGATTGGCTTCGCAACCTAACGTTCGACCTGAGGCGCCCGCTACGGCAGGCAGCGTAAGCCTGGGCCGAGGCACAAGGTGGATCTCCCAGCCCAGGCTTACGCTGCCTGCCGTAGCGGGTCGGCTCGAGCGAGGGGTTAGGCCGCACCGACAAGACTCGTACGAGTGAGAATAGCGGATTGCTTATACGGTTCGAAGCCGACGCTGACGTACAGCTTTCGTGCTGCCTCATTGGAGGGGTGGAAGCAAAGCTTGATACGTTCAGCGCCCGCTGCGGCCAGAAGGTTGACTCCGGCGGTGAGTAGGTGGCGAGCGAGGCCTCGACGTTGATGCGCAATTTCGGTTCGCATCGGCTCGACAAGGCCAGTCGCGGTGTCTGGGTCAAACCAGAACAAACCATACGCAGCGACGTTCTCGTGGCTATCAAGCACGAGCAGATCAAGGTCTGGACGATACAAGGAAGATTGTCGAAGTCGTACTTCGAGCTCCGGTCCGTTTCTCTGGACCATGTGGTGAGGACGTTGCAGGGTGTCGAGGCGAGTGCACAGGCGGTAGTCCTCATGAAGCGAACTGATGGGTAGACGAGCGCTCGCGGACAGGCACGCTATGACGACACCGAGGCTTTCGTCCTGCGTCATGGCGAAACCGTGGCGACCTAAAACGTCTTGGGCGAAATGATCGGCTCGATCGACAACCACGTCGACGTTTCGAACCCCGTGCGCGCTGGCGTGAGCAAGTCCGCGCTCAAGGACATGCATAAACCACTCTGGAGGCGCGTTCGGCATCACGATCGGATCGAGAGCGACTCCGTCGCCCCAATCGGTGGCGATCACTGCCGACTCTGGACGCCCCTCGTTATCGAACCAGAAGAGTTGAGGGAAATTGTCGGTTGAACGCGATGCGCGCCACCACCAGTGCAGGTCAGCGGCCTCCAGTAAGCCGGCAGCATAGTGAAAGCGACGAACTCGATGAAGCAGCGAAGTTGCTGCGTCCAGATACTGAATACCGGTTCGATGTTGCTCTTGCATTGATCGGATTCTCAGTCCTATTGTTCAGCAAACAACACTACACGTGCGGCCTAATGTAGACCTAACCGGCACTGCGCGGCTTTATCGCGCAGCGCCCAGCGACTGAAAGGAGCGAGGTTGAGCGCCGGGTTAGAGGGCAGCATTGGCAGCCTTTTCGAAGAAGGTGATTGAGACAGTAGGCGACAGCAACTGTGTTCTCGTGATGCGATAGCCTGCGCGCTGGTAAAGGTGAATGTTGTTCTCGCTCTTACTACCCGTGAACAGCTCGAACTTTGCCACGTTATTGCATGAACGTTCTATCGTCTGCAACAGGCGCGACCCAATACCTTTGCCTTGAAACTCCGGGTGGACGATGAGACGCCCAACAGCGCAGGTATCGCCAGCAATTCTGGCACGCACTGAGCCGACGAGACGTTCACCGACCGTGGCTTTGAGAATGACTGAATTCGGAAATTCCTCGCGCAAGGACTCGATGGTTTGGGTAAGCGGAGGAATTGACCAGTCGTTGTAGAGAACCGCCTCCGATTGGTAAGCGAGCTTCTGGAGAGCCAAGATGTCCTCGGCATCCTCGGAAGTGGCATGAGAGATTGAAACCACCCTAGAGCCCTCTAACGACCAAGGTGACGAGCGCGCCGCTTTTGGCGCGTCCGTGTTGAGAGCCGAGTTAGGCCTCGGCATTTGGTGAGACCTGAGTGAGTATCTCTGTCGCATCTACCTCAAGTCGTATCTCATTGATCGGCTCTTGAAGGAAGGCATGAAACAGGGGCATGTCGGGTAGGTCATAGGCTCCACAATCGAGTAGCAGATCGTAGTTCGAGATGACCCGCTCAAGTAGTTCTCGGGCCTCAAACTTTGGAATCATTCGAACAGCATGATCCTTTACGCCCGCATGCTTCGAGTTGTTGTATGCGTAATTCAGTAAGTCGCCAATGTCCTTTTCCGTTGCTTTTCCAGGCTCTCCAGTTTGGCGGTAGTGGAGGCCATTCGCGATCTTCTTTATCGTTCTACGAGATTGTGACCAAGCGGGTTCCATCTTTTGTTTGAGCACGTACCCTGCGAATAGTGTTTCTGCTGCTCCAGCCAGAACAATCGCGCTGAAAAAGCGGCCGCTAAAGTAGGCTTTGAGAGAGTCTTCCAACTGCTCTACGGCCATATCCAGTTTGGTTACTTCAATCATGGTTGTTCAGCTGAAGGTGAGCTTTCTAGCGAGGCATAACGCCTGAGGTAAGGGAGCGCGGGCTTTTGCGCGGTCCCAGTGAGCGAAGCGAACGGCTTGACTGAAATGTTAGCGGGCATTTGCGGCCTCAACATACCGATTGACCGCGACTCAACTCAAAATATACAGCCGCATCACTCTTTAGCTGAAACTTTGCGGTCGTGCAATCGTTTACGTAGGGCCGCTGAGGATTCTCGAAGCATTCATTTTTTCCAACCCATCGCTCGAAAAACGGGTCCGACTTCTGCATGTACTGTTTTCTACAGGAATCGTAGTGAATGGAGTTACTTTTCGACACGGGCCGCTTCCAAAGAACTTGCACGATCTCGGCTCTCGTGGCGCCAAGGTGCAATCCATCAAGTGTGCGAAGTTCGCTCCCGAGGCCTCGTAGTAAGGCACAGCGTTTCTTCGCCGCGAAAGGAACTTCCTTGCCGTAGACGCGGATACTCGTAACCTGTCCTTTTGGACTGGACATTTCTGAGTTGGAGGCGAATACAACGATGACTTCCCCCGTTTCGTCTTCTAAGCGATAGCAAACCTTTGACTCAGAGGTACTGGCGTCCCCGGTATGCCAGACATTGCTTTCGCCAAGATGCCTCTTTACATCTTTGAGCGTTTGCCGCGAGCCAGCGATAACACCTAGGAAAGTGACCGTCTTTTCCGCAATCACATTTCCGGCGCAGGGCAGACCCAAAGTAGTCGCAAGGACAACACAAATCGTATTTGCAATTCTTCGCATGCCCGCTAACGACCAAGGTAAAAGGCGCCGCGCCTTTGCGGCGTCCAGCGACCGAAGGGAGCGACTTTGACTGCCGAGTTAGACCTCATAGTACCGCTTCAATAGCTGCAACTTTAGAGGGAAGCCATCCCATTGACACAAAGGCCAAAGGAAATGCGAACAAGATGAGCAGCGTGTCGGCGTATCCGAAAAGCCCCATCAACGAAACGAACAATAAGACCGGAACGAAGCCGACAAAGGTCCATGCGTAGTAGGACGTGAGGCGATAGCGAAGCGGAGTATGGCAAGTAACACACAGCCACGATTCGAATGGCCAAAGCGGCCCAAAAAGCGCGACTCGAAGTGGTGCGGTAGGCGGTGCGCTGCAGTTCGGGCATACGTGCGTTTTCACTTGCATGATGTTTAACGTCCGAGTTTAAAGGGCGCCGCGCTTTTGCGGCGTCCAGCGACCAAAGGGAGCGACCTTGAGCGACGAGTTAGAACTCATCACTGGCAAAAGTGGGACGCGATGAACCGTAAATCTACAAGCCACGAAATGAAATAAATGCCCCATCAGTCCTCGATTCCGGTGATTGAAAGTTCTACGCCCGTTGAAACCTGATGGACGAAGAAACGAGTGCCGTCCGCAAACTCAATCATGACTGCACCCTCACGATGGCGGACAACACGACTAACCACTTTCCCTCGGAGAAGTTCGGACGCCCGCGCAGATTCCTTAGACAACTCGTTGGTGTTGAGGGGCAGATGAGTTCTAACGACTGAGTTGTGGGGCGGCGAAGCCGTCCCATACGAACGATGAGTTAGGCATGTGCCATCCAAAGCATCCGAATCGCTGTGCTCGCGGGTATGGCCGCAGACACCAACAAAATTCTTGCCGGCCATGAAAGGCGAACTGGTTTTAGCCAATTAGAAGGTACTGGAACAAGAGCGCCAACAAAAAGATGCTCCTTCCAACCGTGAGCAACGCGTACAGCATGCGCCTGGAATGTAAGGATCCAGCCGCACACAATGCAAACAAGGATCGGCGGAAGGAATAGGAAGAGAAATTGATCCATTGACAGGTATGGCACTACATATGCGGCGCATGCAGCCGCTCCGACGATCAGTATTTGAAGCCAGATGATGCGCATTTACTTGATGCTTAACGGCTTAGCTAAAGGGCGCCGCGCTTTTGCGGCGTCCAGCGACCGAAGGGAGCGGCCTTGAGCGACGAGTTAGCCGTCAACAAAGTTTGAAACATACTGAACCTCATCTTCCAAGCACACACCATTGCCTCCTTGTAGCGGGCGAATTCCCAATATGACACCAGATGGCCCCTGTTCCGCCTGTATGACAACTACAGGTTGAGTGGAGCCATCTTCCAGTTTCTGAATTGCGGCACGCGGAAGCTGCATATCAATTGGTTCCGAATGACCTTGGATGTAAAACACCGCGATGCCGTTCTTCACATCGCCTTCGGTCGCAGCACGCCCGGCAATCGATGGCGTCGCTTCCCAGCACGAAGGATCAATGGGGTGCCAAAGGTTCGACATGACGGCTAACGTTCGAGCTAAAGGGCGCCGCGCTTTTGCGGCGTACAGCGACCAAAGGGAGCGACGTTGAGCGACGTGTTAGCGATGTAATCGGCCCGCAGCCGCAAATCGCGCCGAAGAAACACGGCGTGCCGTCGTTGTGGCAAGGTGACATGCGGCGCGGCGGAAGACCGATATGGCATTGGTGCAGTTTGCCCGAGTGTTAGCGTGGTCATGGGTCACGTCATCGACATTGGTGAATGGGTTTGGCGGTGTAATGCCATCGAACCGATATCCCGTTTAAGAGAGTGAGCAAGACGACGTACCCGATGCGGCGCCACATTTCATAACGAATGATGGAGCAATCGATGGCGCAACGCAAACGCAGCATCAACCTCAAGACAGTCAAATCGCGGGTCGCCCTGACGATCACGCACCCCAACACCGCCGGCATCGACATCGGCAGCGCGTCCCACTTTGTGGCCGTGCCGCCTGACCGGGACGATGAACCGGTGCGTGAGTTTCCCGCTTCACGGTTGACCTCAACGCGCTGGCCGACTGGCCCGATGCCTGCCGGGTCGACACCGTCGCCATGGAATCCACCGGCGTGTGTTGGATCCCACTGTTCGAGTTGCTGGAGTCGCGTGGTTTCAAGGTGCTGCTGGTCAATGCGCGGCACGTCAAGAACGTGGCGGGGCGCAAGTCCGATGTGCTGGACTGCCAATGGCTGCAGCAATTGATGACCTACGGTCTGCTCAGTGGTGCGTTTCGTCCGGCCGAGCAAGTTTGTGTGCTGCGCGCTGTGGCGTCAGCGCGGAGCGCTGCTCAAGAGCCAGTCCCGTGATGTGCAGCATATGCAAAAGGCGCTCACGCAAATGAACGTCCAACTGGCCAATGTCATCTCCGACGTGGTGGGCGAGACGGGGCTGAAGATACTGCGCGCCATCGTGGCGGGCGAGCGTGCTGGGTGCCTGGGTGCCATGAAGAACGCACGCATCCACGCCAGCGTCGATGAGATCGCCAAGAGTCTGGAAGGCAACTGGCGGGCCGAACACTTGTTCGCACTCAAGCAGGCGCTGGACGCGTTCGACTTCATCGGCACGCAATTGGCCGAATGCGACCGAGCAATCGAAGCGCAGTTGCGACTTCTACAGACGCATGACGGCGAGCCAGCCAAAGGCAAGAAGCGCGGTCGGCGCGCAATGCGCCAAAGTTCGATCTGCGCACACAGCTATTCAAGATGTGCGGCGGGACTTGACGCGCATTGATGGCATCGATGTGACCACCGCGCTCGCGGTCATCAGCGAGACCGGCACGGACATGTCGCGTTTTCCCGCCGTCGGGAATTTCACCAGCTGGATGGGCTTGTGCCCGGGCACCAAGATCACCGGCGGAAAAGTGATGAGTGGCAAGACCAAGCGGTGCGCCAACCGCGCGGCCCGTGCCCTGCGCATGGCCGCCGCGTCGCTGCGAACCAGCCAGTCGGCGCTGGGTGCGTACTACCGTCGCATGTGCGCGCGCATGGACAAACCCAAGGCCATCGCCGCGGCCGCCCACAAACTCGCGCGGTTGATCTAACGATGCTCACCAAAGGCGAGGAGTACACCGACAAAGGCCCAGGGCCTATTACGAGGAGCGCTACCGCGATCGCGTACTGCACCATCTGGCAAAGCGCGCCGAAAAAATGGGTATGCAACTCATCGCCGCCGAACAACCCACATGAAACCCGAATTACAAATCAATCACTTGGGAGGTGTTTCTTAAGAGCCATCATGGTGTTCGCCTATGAGAAGAAACTTGGGAAGACGGAAATCAAAAACAAACGCAGGGCAGAGCGATTCCCAGCCTTTTCGTCAACATCAGACACCACCATCAACTTAGCTCGGTGCTGGCACCAACAGTAAAACACCCACACCACGCAAAGGCCGAGGATCAGCGGATAGATGGCCTGAACCGCAGCAGCTGCAAAGCCGAAAAGGGTGAACATGAGCATGGAAGCGACAAGAATGGCGGTTGATCTACCTGGAGAAATGCAGCACTTGCACTTGCAACTCGTGCACTCAGCAGGAGATGCGCGCCACGAGAGCCATTTGCTCATGAAGCTTATGGTGGGTTGTTGGCACCGTGGGCAAGGGTACATTTGATGGCTAACGTCCGAGCTAAAGGGCGCCGCGCTTTTGCGGCGTCCAGCGACCGAAGGGAGCGACCTTGAGCGACGAGTTAGGCATGTTCATTGCCGGACACTCGCCGCCCATGCCACGACCACGCCCAAAGGAATAGGCTTGGAAGAAAGAACCAAATGACGCCATTTCCGAGTAATGCAGGAACCAAGAGTGCGCCAGTGTAGCCGCGACCCACTTCGTCGAAAACGATTACAAAGAACGGAAAGCCAAAGGCCTTGTAGGTTCCCGCAGCCTCATGCATTGGATATTGCGCAAATACCGAAGTGACCGCCAAAAGTGTGCCGACAAGAAAACGCCAACGAAATAGTTTTCGCCAATCTTGAGGAACGCCGCCTTGTGCATTTGCTGCGCGAACTCTCTGCGACGCGACAACCTCAAGCGCAAAAATAAAAAGTCCAAAAATTGTGAAGGTGAATAGCATTTGATGCCTAACGACCAAGCTAAAGGGCGCCGCGCTTTTGCGGCGTCCAGCGACCGAAGGGAGCGACCTTGAGCGACGAGTTATGGCCGCCAAGAAACATTGCATTCATCAGTGCTTTTGCTGACTTACGGCGGCATGTTGGTCGTTTGATGCGAACCACTTCAGCCGCAAATACCAAGACAGTTCTTGAAGTGCGACGAGAAAGCAGAGGTAGCCACAAAGCGTGCAAAAACCACCCTCTTGCAATAGAAGCACGCCAATGATCGTGCCGTTGGGGTTTGAAAGCAGTTCAATTGAGATGGCAACTGCGACCATGCAAATGCCCATAAACAATAGCAACGCCATTGAAGTGAGTGACCGCGGCCCCTGCGGACCTTTTAGGAGTACGTATGCAGCTCCTATTGCCAGCAACACCAGATTCACTATCAGATTGGAAGACATCTCAACCATAACTCAATGTAGGGAGCACCGCGTCTGCATACCGTTCCGCGCTGCTCCCTATCATTCCTGAAAAAATGCGGAAAACACGCTTGCAATCAATTGCTTCCGCCCATAAACTGTATATATGTACAGCCATAACACTTTCCCGATTTCCGTCATTCACGCAAATTCTGCATTTCGCCCGTACGTCGTTAACAAGCGTCAGTCTAGCAACGTCCTTCCCCCGCTGCAATCGACAAAAATTCTGGAGCAGGTGCGGGAGCGGGTTCGGTATTTGCACTACAGCATGCGTACGGAAGAGGCGTATTTGTACTGGATCCGGTTTTTCATTCGTTGGTCCGGCATGTGCCATCCGCGCGAGATGGGGGCGGATGAGGTTCGCGGTTTTCTGACGTTTCTCGCGGCTCAGCGAAAGGTGTCTGCCTCCACGCATCGCGTCGCGCTTTCTTCGCTTCTGTTTCTCTATCAGAAGGTGCTGTGTGTCGATTTGCCGTGGCTGGATGGGCTGGCGCGGCCGTCAGTGCCGCGACGATTGCCGGTGGTGTTATCGCGGGAAGAGGTGGCCCGGATCCTCGCGCTGCTGAGTGGCGAACATTCCGTGATGGGGCGCCTGTTGTATGGCACCGGCATGCGCATCACCGAGGCGCTGCAACTCAGGGTGAAGGATGTCGATTTTGATCATCGGGCCATTGTCATTCGCGAAGGCAAGGGTTTCAAGGACCGGGTCGTCATGCTACCGCAGGCGTTGATCGAGCCGCTGACGCAGCAGATTGCCCACGCGCGCGCACTGTGGTCACAGGACTTGGCGTGCGGCAAGGCGGGCGTATACATGCCACACGCGCTGGAGAAGAAGTATCCGAAGTCGGGTGCGAGCTGGAGTTGGTTCTGGGTATTTCCGCAAGCGGCGCATGCGCTGGACCCGCGTTCGGGGTTGACGCGGCGGCACCACATGTACGATCAGACGTTTCAACGCGCGTTCAAGCGGGCGGTGCAACAGGCCGGCATTTTCAAGCAGGCCACGCCTCACACCCTTCGCCACTGCTTCGCGACGCACTTGTTGCAATCCGGCTATGACATCCGCAGCGTGCAGGAGCTACTTGGCCATGCCGATGTGAAGACCACGATGATCTATACCCACGTTCTGAAAATTGCCGGGCGTGGCGTGATCAGTCCGCTGGATAGGATGTAGCTGCGGAACAAATTCGCGCAATCTTGCCGGGGAAGCTCACATGCCATGCCGAAGCTTGAACACAAGCACTGGCACGCCTTGCAGGTCAAAAGTGCCCGGAACGCCGCACCAGTGCTTGTGTTTTGATTGCGAAATGCAAGAAGGACCATTTGCAAGCCCCCCACATTTCCGCCACAACGCTGCCTCAATCCACATGGCGCTGACATGATTTCACCCTGATCTGCGAATATCATTCAGTCTGGTCGTCACACCATGCGGGCGACAACAAAGGGGAAGTCATGAAGTGGATCATCGCCATCCGCGATCTCGCCGCCAAGGCCGGACGGGGATTTGCACGTCTGTCGGGACGTGTGCTCTCGCCGTTAGTCGGTCACGTTTCCTGGAACGCGCCGCCGTGGGCGCGATGGACCGGGGCGCGCATCGGCGCGGGCGGGCGATGGGCAGGCGCGAATCCCACGCATGCCGGTCTGGTGGTGCTGCTGCTGGCGGCGCTCGCGGCGGGTGGCGTCTATGGCGCCAAGTGGTGGCAGGCGCGGCCGAAGCCGATCGAAGTCAAGCTCACGGTGCAAAATCCGCCGCGCACACCGATCGAAAATGAAGATGAAACTGATCGCGGGCCGCGGCCGTTGCTGGTGAAGTTCGCGCAATCGGTGGCGCCGCTGTCGATGGCCGGCAAGGAGGTACCCGCCGGCATCCGCATCACGCCGCCGATTGAGGGCAAGTGGAAATGGAATGACGACAAGGAACTTGAATTCCAGCCGAAGGAAGATTGGCCCGTCGGCGCGGAACACGAAATCGAATTCGACCAATCGGCGCTGGCGCCGCACATCAAGCTGGCGTCATACACGATGTGAATTTCTCGCATCCCGTCAACGGCGCGGAGCTGGAGAAACGCATCGAACTGAAACTCGCCGGGCAGACCGAAGGCATCTGGGGCGTGGGCCGCGAACGCACCAAATTCACCGTGAGCTACGACAAGCTGAAACTGAATGCCTTCGTCCATTCCGAAAATCTTTCCACGCCGCAGGAAGACAGCAGCATCGAACTGAAAGTGGAGAAGGGCTTGGTCGCCGCGCGCGCAGGCAAGCCATTCGACAACGCGTTGACGCAGGCCGTGCGCGTGCCGGGATTGGCGAGCCTGACGGTGAACCAGCTTGCCGCCAACGTGGCCATGAGTGCCAAGAACGAGCCGGAGCAGATCATCGTCGCAACGATGTCGGCGAGCACGTTCGAAAAAGACATCAAGGGCGCGACCAGCGCGTGGCTGCTGCCGGTTTACAACCCCAAGACCAAAAAAGAGGATCGCCATGGACCTTATTCGTGGAGTGACCCGAAGGAAATCACTGAAGAGCTGTTGAAGGATGGGACCCGGATCGATCTCGATCTTGTCGCGGGTGAGCGCGAGCACAACGAGAACCACGCCTTCAAATACAGCGCGCCGATCGGCCGCTATATGTACGTGCAGGTGGAACGCGGCATGAAATCGTTCGGCGGCTATACGCTCGCCAAGCGCGTGCAGCATGTGCTGCAGGTGCCGCCGTTTCCGCCGCAACTGAATATCCTCGGTCAGGGTGCGTTGCTGGCCTTGAGCGGCGAGAAGAAAGTCGCGGTGATGGCGCGCGACCTGCCCGGTGTGAAGATGGAAGTGGGGCGCCTCCTGCCGGCACAGTTGCAGCATCTCGTCACGCAATCGGAAGGCAATTTCGACAAGCCGCAATTCATCGGCGCCTTCGGCATGGACAATCTGACCGAACGCTTCGAGAAGAAGATTCCGCTGCCGCGCCTGAAGCAAGGAAAGGCGCATTACGAGGCGCTGAATCTCGGCGATTACCTGAAGAAGGATGGCAGCGGCAATGACAAGCGTGGCATCTTCCTGCTGCGCGTGCAGGGTTACGACCCGAAGCTCGATCGCAAGGCGGTGAAAAAGGAAGACGAGGAAGCCGCCGATCCCGACGAAGGTGAGCCGGAAGCCGGGCAGCGCGAAGATGCGATCGAGCCTTCCGAGCGCGAGGATTTCCGCCTCATCCTCGTCACCGATCTCGGCATTCTGGTGAAGCGTTCGCTCGATGGCACGCAGGATGTGTTCGTGCAATCCATCGCCACGGGTCAGCCGGTGGCCGGTGCGGAAGTGGAAGTGATCGGCAAGAACGGCTTGACCTTGTTCACGCAGACCACCGATGCGTCGGGCCGTACCCAGTTCCCGAAACTGGAGAACCTGTCGCGCGAACGCACGCCGCTGATGTACCTGGTGAAGAAAGCCGGCGACATGAGTTTCCTGCCGCTGAATCGCCGCGATCGCGGGCTGGATTTTTCGCGCTTCGATGTCGGTGGCATTCGCAATACGGTGCTGCCCGGCACGCTCTCGGCGTATCTGTTTTCCGATCGCGGCATCTACCGGCCGGGTGACACCATCAATATCGGCATGATCGTGAAAGCCGCAAGCTGGGCGAAATCGGTCACCGGCATTCCGCTGGAGGTCGATGTCACCGATCCGCGCGGCCTGTCGGTGAAGCGCGAGAAGATCAAGCTCGGCGCGGGTGGCTTCAATGAACTCTCGCACGCCACGCAGGAAACATCGCCCACTGGCAACTACACCGTAAGCCTGTTCACTGTGAAGGACGGGCAGGCCCACACTCAACTCGGCAGCGTGACGGTGCGCGTGCAGGAGTTCCTGCCGGATCGTATGAAGGTGGTCGCGCGCCTTTCCACCGAAGTGACGGGGGGGCCAAATGAGGGCTGGGTCTCGCCGAACGAGTTGAAGGCGAAAGTGAATGTGCAAAATCTGTTCGGCACGCCGGCCACCAATCGCCGCGTGGAAGCCACGCTGACGTTGCAGCCCGCGTATCCCGCATTCCGCAGCTACCCCGATCATCGCTTCTACGATCCGCTGCGGGCAAAGGAAGGCTATTCCGACAAGCTGACCGACGGCACCACCGACGACGAAGGCAATGCCGAATTCGCGCTGGGGCTAGATCGCTATGCCCGCGCCACTTATCGCCTGCATTTCCTCGCACGCGCCTTCGAGCCCGAAGGCGGGCGCAGCGTGGCCGCCGATACGGCGATGCTGGTGTCGGAGCTTCCGTACCTGGTGGGCTTCAAGCCCGATGGCGATATGGGCTATGTCTCGCGTGGCTCCAAACGCAGCGTGAACCTGATCGCCATCGATTCAAAAGCGAAAAAGATTGCTGTGGGTGATCTGAAGCTGGAATTGATCGAACGGCGCTTTGTCTCGGTGCTGCTGAAACAGCCCAACGGCACGTACAAATACGAATCGCGGCCCAAGGAAATTCCGGTGAAGGAAAGCGTGCTGTCGATTCCGGCCACCGGATTCGCGCTGGCGCTCGATACCGCGAACCCCGGCACGTTCTTTTACCGCATCCGCAATGCCGAAGGCGTGGAGCAGAACCGCATCGAATACAGCGTGGCCGGCGCGGGTAACGTCACGCGCACGCTGGACCGCAATGCGGAGCTGCAACTGACCTTGAAGAGCAAGGACGTGACCGCCGGCGAGGATATCGAAGTCAGCATCCGCGCGCCGTATGCCGGCGCGGGCCTGATCACCATCGAGCGCGACAAGGTCTACGCGCATCAATGGTTCAAGGCCGGCACGCAGGCCTCGGTGCAGAAGATAAGACTGCCGGCCGATTTCGAAGGCAACGGCTACCTGACGGTGCAGTTCATCCGCGATCCGGGCTCGGACGAAATCTTCATGAGTCCGCTGTCGGCCGGCACCGTGCCGTTCTCGGTGAACCTGGCGAAGCGCACCAACAAGCTCGCATTCAGCGCGCCGGCGAAAGTGAAACCCGGCGAGGTGTTGAAGATCAAACTGAGCGCCGAACAGCCGACGCGCGCGGTGGTATTCGCGGTCGATGAAGGCATTCTGCAAGTGGCGCGTTACAAGGAAGCCGACCCGCTTGCGCATTTTTTCCAGAAGCGTTCGCTCGATGTGCGCACGTCGCAGATCCTGGATTTGATCCTGCCGGAATGGAAGAAGCTGATGCAATCCGCGGCACCCGGCGGTGACGCCGAAGGCGCGCTCGGCAAGAACCTGAACCCGTTCAAACGCAAACGCGACAAACCCGCCGTGTACTGGTCCGGCATTGTTGAGGTCAACGGCGAGCAGGAATTCAGCTACACCGTGCCGGATACCTTCAATGGCACGCTGCGGCTGATGGCCGTCGCCGTGAGCGAACAAACCATCGGCACGCTCAGCAGCAAAGCCATCGTGCAGGGCGATTTCGTGCTCTCGCCGAACGCCCCGCTGGCGGTGGCGCCGGGTGACGAGTTCGAGGTCTCGGTCGGTGTCGCCAATAACGTCGCTGGCTCAGGCAAGGATGCGCAGGTGACGGTCGCGCTGAAAACGTCGCCGCATCTGGAGGTGATTGGCGGTGAATCTCAAACGCTCAAGATCGGCGAGAAGAAGGAAAGTGTCGCTATCTACAAGCTGAAGGCAAGGTCGGGTGCGGTCGTCAAACTGGGTTCGGCCACCATGACCTTTTCGGCGGCGCTGAATGGATCGCCCGACAAGTCCGCAAAACTCGGCACCGATGTCAGCGTGCGTCCGGCGGGTCCGTATTACACGCAGGTGACCGTCGGCAGCTTTACCGGTTCGCAGGAAGTGCCAATCAAGCGCGACGTCTTCGCGGAATATCGCAAGGCCGAGGCGGCCGTATCGCCGCTGCCACTGGTAATCGCCAGCGGACTCATGGCCTACCTCGACAGCTTCCCGCACCTGTGCACCGAGCAGATCACCAGCCGCGCCTTCCCGGCGGTGGTGCTGGGACAGCGGCCCGAGTTCGGAAACGTGACGCAGAAAGATGGCGCGAACAAAGCGCAGCAATCCTTCGCCTCGGCCCTCGGTGTACTGCGCTCGCGGCAAAATGCCGAAGGCGGATTCGGCCTGTGGACCGCGTCGGTGGAAGCGGACGAATACGCATCCGTGTACGCGCTGCACATGCTGATCGAAGCCCGCGAGCGCGGCTACAACGTGCCGCCGGACGTGATGGCAAAGGGTAATGGGTGGCTTCAGCAACTCGCATCCAGCCCGGCGAAAGACCTTCACGACGTACGTGCCCGCGCCTACGCCGCCTACCTGCTTACGCGTCAGGGAACGGTGACCTCGACTTATCTGGCGGCGTTGCGCGAAACGCTCGACAAGAAATTCACAACCCCGAATGTCTCGACGTGGCAGAAAGATTCCATCGCCGTATTCCTCGCCGCCAGCTATAAGCTGATGAAGGACGAGAAGCAGGCCGCGAAGCTGATGGATGAACCGCTCGCGCAACTCGAAAAGCGCGGCGAACCGTATCGTTACGAGCGTTACTACGATCCGACCATTCGCGACGCGCAGACGCTGTACATCGCCTCAAGGCATTTCCCCGATCGCGCACGGAAGCTCGATTTCGCCACGCTCGGTGCCATGGTGAAAACCATTCAGGATGGCCGCTTCAACACGCATTCCGCGGCGTATGTGATTCTGGCGCTTGACGCCTATGCGTCACAGATTGAAAGCAAGATCGCCGGCAAGCTGAGCATCGCCGAGATCGGCAAGGACGGCAAATCGCAATCGCTGGCCTTGCCGCAGAACCTGATTCCGCGCGTGCCGTTCTCGGCGGGTACGGCGAAACTCAAGTTTGGTAACGAGGCCAACCTGACGACTTACTTTGCGGTGTCGGAATCCGGCTTCGACAAGGCGCCGTCGATGACAGAGCTGAAATCGGGGATGGAGATCATTCGCGATTATGTCGATGCCGAAGGCAAGCCGATCACCACCGTCAAGGTCGGCCAGGAACTGACGGTGCGCCTCAAGTTCCGCACCATCGGTCGCGATGTTGTTCCCAACGTCGCGCTGGTGGATTTGCTGCCGGGTGGATTTGAGCCGGTGCTGAATCCGGTCGACGCGCCGAGTGTGGCGCCGGCGAAGAAGGGCGGGTTTGTGAATCGTCTCGGCAACGTCGGCGGCTGGAACGTGGAATACGCCGATGTGCGTGAGGAACGCGTGGTGCTGTACGGCAGCGTGAACGCGAACGTATCGGAGTATCGCTATCGCATTCGCGCGACCAACGTCGGCACGTTCGTGGTGCCGCCGGCGTATGGCGAATCGCTGTATGAGCGTGATGTGCAGGCAAGGTCGTTGCCGGGGAAGATTGTGGTGGAGCGGGCGGGGAAGTAGCGTAATGAGAGAGAAAAGGGCGAGACAATGAACATGCGCATCAGCGATTTCCATCGCCCGATGCTTTGCAATGGCTTAGTCACCAAGTTGCCCCCTTGGAGTGTTCGGACAGGGTGCTGCGCAAGATCTGACGGATCAAGTCGTTTGGTATTGTTTTGTTACCTCAGGGCGAACGGCATTTATAATTCACTTTGGTTTGTGGTTTTTGCCGCTCCGAGCTTTTCCTTCTCGAGTTATATGCCATTGGCGAAGGGAGATGCAAGGAGCTCGTCTGTGGAGTGGCTCATGAAAACGCTCTGCGATATTATTCGCGATGGTTGTCGTCCTTCTCACTTTGGTGGCGATTAGATTCATTTCCGTGTCGCCCTCCATGACTTCGCCCCCTACTCCTCCGCCATCTACGCCGAAGACGGCACCCTGCTGCGCCTCACCACCGCGCGCGACGAGCAGTACCGCCTGTGGACCCCGCTTGACACCATCTCGCCCAAGATCACTGAAGCCGTCACGCGCTATGAAGACCGCTGGTTTGCCTGGCACCCCGGCGTCAATCCCGTCGCGCTGATAAGAAGCGCACATGCCACGTTCTCCGGTGAGCGCCGTCAAGGCGGCTCCACGCTGACGATGCAGCTTGCCCGCAAGCTATACGACATTGACAGCCGCAGCGTCGGTGGCAAATTGAAACAGATCGCCGCCGCGCTATGGATTGAAGCGCGCTACAGCAAGCGCGATATCCTCGAGGCCTATCTCAATTTCGCGCCCTATGGCGGCAACATCGAAGGCGTCGGCGCGGCGAGCCTCGTGTATTTCCACAAGCGCGCAGCCGATCTCACCTTGCCCGAGGCGTTCACGCTGGCGGTGATTCCCCAGAACCCGGCCGCGCGTGGCGGTAACAGGACGGGCTCGCCCGCGCTCGCGGAGGCGCGCACGCGCATGGCGTCGATATGGCTCGACAAGCATCCCGACGACGAGTCGCTTGGCGCCAAACATGCGGTGTCGGCCAAGTCTGCGTCCATGCTGCCGTTCCGCGCGCCGCATCTCGCCAACCAGTTGCTGAAGGAAAGCCGTGGCGAGCTCTTCACCACGATCGATGTGAAGATGCAAACCACGCTCGAGCGCACCATCGCGCAACGCATCGAGCAGCATCGCGACAGCGGCATCCGCAACGCCTCCGCTATCCTGCTTGATACCCAGACCATGCAGGTCAAGGCGCTGGTCGGCTCCGCCAATTTCAACGACGACGATATCGATGGCCAGGTCAACGGCGTACTGGCCAAGCGCTCACCGGGTTCGACCCTGAAGCCCTTCATCTATGCGCTGGCTTTCGACCAGGGCGTGCTGCATCCGATGACGGTGCTCAAGGATGCACCCACCGCGTTCGGGCCATTCAGTCCGGAGAATTTCGACGGTCGATTCATCGGCCCGATCACCGCTCAGGATGCGTTCACCCGCAGCCGCAATGTGCCAGCCGTGCAGGTCGCCTCAAAACTCACGCGGCCGGGTTTGTACGACCTGATGAAGACATCCGGTGTAGCCAACCTCGCCAGCGAGAAACACTACGGGCTGGCGCTGACGCTCGGCGGCGGCGAGGTGACGATGGAAGAACTCGCGCGGATGTACGCGATGCTGGCGAACGGGGGGAAGGAGGTCCATCAGTACGCGTCATGCTTTGCCCGCGGATAAGAAGAAAGTTGGCGGCTCAAATAATGGCTGTCGCCCCGGCGTCCCTGAAGGACTTCCTCCGGTCCCAGGTTTGTCACGGCGAAGAGGGCAAACAGGGCTCCGGCGCTCGTTCGTCACAAGTGCGGGTCGCCAGTAGCGAAATCACAAACAGCACGCGTCTATTGTCCGAAGAAGCCTCCTTCGTCACCCTCGACATGCTGAAAACCAACCCCCGCCCCGACACCGGTCTCCCCGCGCAACCCGCTGTTGCGTGGAAGACCGGCACGTCCTGGGGTTTTCGCGACGCGTGGACCGCAGGAATATTCGGCCGTTACGTGCTGGTCGTGTGGGTCGGCAATTTCGACAGCAGCAGCAATCCCGCTTTCATCGGTGTTTCGGCCGCCGCGCCGCTGTTTTTCAATGTCGTCGATGCGTTGCGAAATGAAGGGCTGATGGCCGAGGACATGCCGCGTCCGCCACCGGCGAAACTGACGCGCGTGGATGTCTGCGCGGCCTCCGGCGATTTGCCGAACGCCGATTGCCATCAGCGCGTGCCGACCTGGTACATGCCGGGCAAATCGCCCATCCGCCTGTCCACTTTGCATCGTCGCGTGCTGATCGACCGGCGCACCGGCAATGCCGTCTGCGCGGAAGGGCCGGACACGCAATGGCAGGTGATCGAGTACTGGCCTTCCGACATGCAGCGATTGTTTCGCGATGCAGGCATGCCGCGCCGCGAGGCGCCGCGTCAGGCGGAATGTGGCAATAACCCGCGCGCCCGGGCCGGCAATGCCAGCGAGCCGCAGATTGTCTCACCGCTGCGGGCGGTGACCTATACCTCGCGAATTTCCCAGCCGGTGGCGATTTCGCTTCGCGCCGAGGGGCCCCGCGGCAAACTGTTCTGGTTTGCCAATGAAGCGTTTCTCGGCGAAGCCAATACCGGTGAAGGCCTGGCGTGGCAGCCGCCGCGCGCGGGGCACTTTGTGCTGCGGGCGGTGGATGAAGCGGGGCAGGCGGATAGCCGGGATATCAACGTTGAACTAGTCCCCTAGCACTGGCGCAGTGTTTCGGGCGATTCCGCCCGGAGAGGCGCACCATTGCTTGATTCTGGTTGCGAAGGCTATATACGTTGTTGCCACTACGCCGCGTCGTACGCTTGCTTCAGCCACGTCTTCAATTCCGCGTCCACGTCCTGGGTATTCGATAGCCGCACGCGGTGCGAAACCATCGCGCTAAAGCTGCCCGATGGTTCGAGTCGCGCGGTGGTTGCTTCGCCCTTCAGGTTGATGCCCAGATCGACGCGCGTGGCCGTTGTGGCCTGGATCAGCGCAAATTGCTTGTTGCGCCGGTAGCTCACGCAGGTTTTCTTCGGCGAGATTTCGACATCGGCACCGAGTTTGTCCACGGCGGCCGTCACGGCGTCGTATATCGGCCGCAAGGCCGCCTTGGCGCCGGCATACTGGGCGCCGACCAGATCCCCTGCTGCGGGCGGTTTCTCCGCCGATTCGCGTGACCGTAGTGCAATACTGTTCGCATAGCCATGACCAAGTCCGTGTTCAGCCTTGAGCCAGGCGACGATCTCGCCGTGCCGTGCGAAATTTTTCTTGCGCGCCATCGTTACCCAGGCATCGAACGACCGGCCGGTGTTCTTTTCAAGGTTGGCTCGCATCGTCGCTTCCGCGTCTTCGATCTTTCCCATGGTTCGCTCTCCAGTTTGTCTTGAATGCCTACAACGGCCAGTTTTTCACACCTGACTTCTTCGGCAACACGAACTCCATGTACTTGAACATGAAGTACATGAGCCGTGTGCCGAAGGGCGGCTTGCCGGTTTCCACGACAGATTTCAGCGTGTTGACGATCATGCTGCCTCCGCCCTGCATGTCTTTTGCCGTCTTGCTGCCGAGCGGCATGCGGTCCACGGTCAACGTGCACTCGACACCGGCCGCCAGCTGTTTCAGTTCGTAAATCACTTCGCAATCCGGATCATCGTATTGCGTGAATCGAAACGTGTGCGCAAACCGGGTCGGCGGCGTGAAATCGGTGATCTCGCCGACCACCATCACATATTTTCCCGAGCCGGTGCGCATCTGGAATTTTTTCCCTGGCGAAAGCGCCTGCGCATGCAGCCACGCATTGAATACCGCTGCCTGGGCCTCTCCCTGCTTGGTCAATTCGCGCCATACCGCGTCAATGCTGCCATTGATGACGACCCGGAATATTGCCTTGGTGGTCTCGGCCATGCTCATCTCCTCCCTTTTTCAATGATGCGTTTGAGATCCGTCAGCCGCCCGGCCCAGAAGCGGCTGTATTGGTCAGTCCAGTCTTCATGCACTTGCTGTAGCGGTACCGCGTTGAAATAGAGCATCCGCTCGCGGCCGATACGCTCCGACACGACCAGGCCGGCGGCTTCCAGCACATCGATATGTTTCATGACGCCGATGCGTGAAAATGAAAAATGTTCAGCCACAAAATTCAGGTTGCAGCCCGGATGCTGGCGCACCACGTCCAGGATTGCGCGGCGCGGCTGGCTCGCCATCGCGTGAAACAGCAGATCGAGTTCGTCTTCGTTCATCGGCAGCTTTATAGGTAACCGTATGGTTACACGACAATATTGCGTTGTCAAGCGGGTGCTGGCCTCCGCGCCGCTTTCCGGTGAGAATTGTCACCTGCCCTGCAAAGGAGAAGAAAAATGCAACTTGTTGGCATGCTCGATTCCCCCTACGTCCGCCGTGTCGCCATTTCGATGAAACTGATGGGATTGCCTTTCGAACACCGTTCGCTATCGGTGTTTCGGCAGTATGCCGAGTTCCAGAAAATCAACCCGGTCGTGAAAGTGCCGACGCTGGTGTGCGATGACGGCGAAATCCTGATGGACTCGACGCTGATCATTGATTACCTCGACGGACTGGTATCGGCCGATAAACGCCTGATGCCGGTGGATCCTGACGAACGGCGGCGCGCGTTAAGGAACATCGGGATCGCGCTGGTCGCCTGCGAAAAAGCCGTGCAACGTTTTTATGAACTTACGCTGCGTCCCGCTGACAAACAGCACGCACCATGGATCGATCGGGTGACACAGCAGATGGCGGCGGCGTTTGACGAGCTGGAAAAAATTGTTGGCGGCGCAGCGCCGTGGCTGCATGGCGAAAAACTGATGCAGGACGATATTTGCGTGGCCGTCGCCTGGCGCTTTACGCAATTTGTGATGCCCGATGTGATCGGTGTCACGCGCTATCCAGTGCTGGCGACGTTCTCGGATCGCGCGGAAGCGCTGCCCGAATTCAAGGCGACGCCATTGGATTAGTTCTTCTATTTTCACTGCGGGTATCACATTCGCATTGCAATCGCATTGCACCCACACCGCACCCGCATCGCAGGATGTTTTGTTCACAAGCTGGAAATTCCGAGCCGCAACCCCATTGTTGAAAAGTATGAAAAAGACCTTTCTGTTTGCGATATTCCTGTCATTGATCACCGGCGGCACGCTGATATACGCCGAGCGATCCGCCGAGAAGTCCGTGGAGCCGCGGGCCGTCACCCCGCGCGGACCGCTGCAGGAGTCTGAAAAAAGCCTGGTGACATTGTTTGAGCAAGCCGCGCCGTCGGTGGCCTACATCACCACCGAGCGCGTGGAGCAAACCGGCTTCTTTTCGGTCGGCGTCGCACAAGGCGCGGGCAGCGCGTTCATCTGGGATAGCGCCGGGCATGTCGTCACCAACTTTCACGTCATCGATAACGCCCGCAAGATCATGGTGCGGCTTGACGCCGGCAAGGATGCGGTTCCCGCCGAATATGTCGGCGGTGCGCCGGAATACGATCTGGCGGTCGTCAAGCTGAAAACCATTCCACCGGGATTGCGGCCCATCCCGCTCGGTACGTCGCGCGATTTGAAAGTGGGCCAATCGGTGATCGCCATCGGTAACCCGTTCGGATTTTCGCGCACCCTGACCAGCGGCATTATTTCCGCGCTGGACCGCTATCTGCCCACGCAAAGTTATGCCGAAATTGCCGGCGCCATCCAGACCGATGCCGCCATCAATCCGGGCAATTCCGGCGGGCCGCTTCTCGACAGCGCCGGCAGGCTGATCGGTGTGAACACCGCGATCCGTTCATCGTCCGGCAGCTCGGCCGGTGTGGGCTTTTCGATTCCCGTCGATCTGGTCAATCGCATCGTGCCGCAATTGATCGCACGCGGACGCGCGGCCAGCCCCGGCATCGGCGTCGTTCCCTACGATCCATTTGTCGTGGCGCGCAACGGCATCAAGGGTGTGGTGGTGAATGGGCTGCGCGCCGGAACGCCCGCCGCCCAGGCCGCATTGAAACCCCTGAGCCGCAATGGCGAACTCGGCGACGTCATTACCGCCGTGAATGGCCGGCCGGTGGAAACGCTGTCGACTTTCGTCGCCGAACTGGATCGCGCCGGCATCGGCAATGTTGCCGAGTTCACGATTGAGCGCGATGGCAAGGCCCGCAGGGAAAAAATCCGCGTCATTGACGCGTCGCGGTAGGCCCCTACAGCTTTTGCAGCGGCCCGTCGAGGTAGGCGGGGAATTCTGGTACGTGTGTCCCGCCGGGCGAGTGCGAATCTGCTTGCGTTCTGGGAGCGGAGCCGTGGGATCAAGACCTGTGGGGGCGATGCGGGCGCGGGCGGGCGGCAGCTGGCGCGTCCGGCCGAGCGACGCCCACCGGGGGGGGGGGGGGGGGGGGGACACGCCAGCGCCTCTGCTTTCGGCATAGTCAAGAACAAGTCCGCCGGTAGAAATCGACGCTGGTCACCAGTTTCAGATACCGATCCCGGAAAAATGACGCGCCGCAACCGGCACGGTTTCTCTTCACCCGGAATAGAAAAAGCGAGTCTGCCGCCAGCGGTACGGGATGGAAGATCAGGAATTCCTGGCGATACGCCAGATACGCCACGCCGGCAGCCAGCATGCCGTCCGGCGCGCGCGACCGTTGCCGGATCAGAAGCTGCCAAGATAATCCATCTTGCCCACGTCCACGCCGTGATGACGCAGGATGGCGTAGGTCGTCATGACATGAAAGTAGAAATTCGGCAACGCCCAATGCAGCAGATAGTCCTGGCCCTTGAAATGCATTTCCTTGCCGCCAGGCAGGATGGTGATGTCGCGATCTTCCTGGCCATCGATATCGGCCAGCTTGAGGGTCGAAAGAAACGCCAGCGTTTTGTCGATACGCGCATATACATCCGCGAACGTGACCTCGGTGTCGTCGTATTTCGGAATCTCCTGACCGGCCAGGCGCGCGCACGCACCCTTCGCCACGTCGGTGGCGATCTGCACTTGCTTCGTCAGGGTGTACATGTTGAGTTGGAGCCGCGCGCCCAGCAGCACCGCGGGCTCGATCTTTTTCGCCTGTGCATACGCCTCGCCCTTTTGCAGGATCGTTTTCAGGTTGCCGAGCATTTTCTGGAAGACGGGTACGGAAGACTGATACAGGGTTACGGTCATGTGAGGCGCCTTCAAGGGTAAGCGTGCCGGTGGGGTTGCAGGGCGGGTGTGGTGGTTGCGAGGAATTCTAGCAGGGCGTGGCGCGCCCATGATGCGTCCGGTTTCCGTCACGACACGCCACAACACGCCACGAGTCAAAATCCGCGCCGGGAACTTGTCGCGTCGAACAACGGAAATACCAACGTCATCGCGCCAATGCACGCTTCCTTCAAGTCGGTGAAATGACATTTCGCCCAATGTTTTCTGCGCTTTGTCGCAATCCACTTTGGCGCGCGGGCGGGCCGATCTAAAGTGCAGGCACTGCCAGCCAAGGGAGCCAATCATCAAACTTGAAAGTCACATGGAGCAAATCATGAAAAATTTCCTGAACGTTCATTCACGCCAGTCCAATAGTTTTGTCGCCACCGCATTTGGTGTGGTGATGGCTGTCCTGCTGATCGGCAGTTACGAAGCGACACATTCCGTCGCCGACAGCGAAATGACGGTTGCGCATACCGCACAATCCGGCACGGTGGTGCGCATGGAAACCATCGTCGTCACCGCAAAACGCGGCTAGTCGCGCAAGTCGTTCGCTGCCACGGCACGCCGGCCCGGCACCAGGGGACGCTCTGCGATAATACGGAAACACGCCACGAAGTTTTTCGACGAACATCCCCGCAATTCTTCGTGCGCCCGTTTCCAGCAACAGTGATTCGTATTTTTCCGGAGCATCCCGCATGGCACTGAAACGACCCGCCTGGCCGCAAGGCCGCACCGTCATTCTGGAACACACCTCGCGCATCCTCGCCGACAACGCCCTCGGTGATCCGTATCAACGCAAGCTGGCGGTCTGGCTGCCGCCCCAATACGATGAGTTGGCCACCCACAAGCGTGGCAAAAAATTCCCGGTGCTGTTTGACCTCGTCGGATTCATGGGCTCGGGCTTCAGTCACGTGAACTGGCGAAATCTCGACGAGAATATTCCCGAGCGCGCGGCGCGGCTGATTCATGAAGGCAAGATGGGCCCGGCGATTCTGGTATTTCCCGACTGCTTCACCGCGCTGGGCGGCAACCAGTACATCAATTCGTCCGCGATAGGCAACTACGCCGATTACCTTACCAAGGAGTTGATTCCGTTCGTCGACCGCGAATTTCGCACGGCGGCCTCGCGCGAGCATCGCGGCTGCTTCGGCAAATCATCCGGTGGCTACGGCGCCATTATTCACGGGATGAAGTACGCGAAATACTGGGGTGCGGTGGCGAGCCACTCCGGCGACGCCTATTTTGATTTTGTGTACATGAAGGATTGGCCGGGCACGCTCACGGAAATCATGAAGCATCGCAAGATCAAGCGCGTGGCGGGTGCGATCAATGTGGCACGGGAAGAAAAGGGCGCGGCACTCGGCATCGACGATGGCCGCGTGAAAAACTTTCTCGATCATGTCTGGAAAAAGGAAAAGCTGTCGGATGCGGAAGGACATGCACTGATGATCCTCGCCATGGCCGCCAGTTACGATCCCGACCCCAAGGTGCCGCTGGGCTTTCGCCTGCCGTTCAACCTGGAGACCGGCGAGCGCATCGAAGCCCGCTGGAACGCGTGGCTGAAACACGATCCGATCAATCTCGTGAGCAAACACGCTGGCAGCCTGAAATCGCTCAAGGGAATATTCATCGATTGCGGCTGGCGCGATCAATACAGCATCCACTTCGGCGCGCGCATTCTGTCGAAGCGGCTTGCGGCGGCGCGTGTCAAACATGTGTACGAGGAATTTGACGATACGCATTCCAGCATCGATTACCGCATGGATCGGAGTTTGCCGTTTCTTTACAAGGCACTGAAACCATGAAGCCTTGATGCGGGGCGACGCCGCCGAAATCTGAATCGACCGTGGCCCGCATTGAGCGCAGCGAAATGCGGGGGCGATTTCGAACGCAGCGAAGTTCCCGGAATACTCTTCGCTGCTTCCGGGATCTGCAACCAGAGTCTGGCCAAGTTAATTGGCAAAACCCTAGCACTGGTGCGGCGTTCCGGGCGAAAAGGCCTGAAACGCCGCTCCAGTGCTAGGGTTTTACATCAAAATTAATGGTAATGCACCGCTGCGGTCTCCGCTTCTTCCGGCAATTCCGGGTGCACCATTTCGCTGTCTGCATCGGCAAACAGCGGCGCGCCGCAGTCTTCGCAAAACTCCGGCGCAAACAGTCCGCTCAATTTCGTGACTTCGCCGATCTTGCATTCGGCCAGAACCGTCTCAACATCCTGCGCGGGGGCCGGTTGCGATTCATCGTCCTCGCGCCCGAACAGGGGCCAGACAATGCCGTGCACGACGTCATCCTGCCCGCGCTGCGTGAAGGCGATGCGGTATTCGTCGACGCGTTGCTCGCCGAATCCGGCGACGATGGCGCGAAGCTGCGGGGCGGTGGTCTTGAGCGTGTTTTCGAGATAGCCGACGGCGGCGCGAATCGCGTAGGGGCGCACGCGGCGATCGGACTCGCGGCAGTTGACGAAATAGGCATCGGGCAGCAGGGACTCGAACGCGCAGCCTGGCAGCAGGCGCGACAGGTTCGGGCGGCACTGGGCAATCCAGCGTTCGAGGCCATCGCTGCGCGTCATGCGCTCGGCGGGCTTTTCAATTTCCTGCCAGCGGAAAAACGCCTTGCCATGCGGAACCGCGACACCTGCCAGCAGGAAGCGGGTATCGGCGAGCAATGGCGCGGTCTCGGGCATTTTCGCAAAATCGAATCGCGGCGATGTGCCGGACACAGCCGCTTCGCTAAGCTTGACCGCCATTTTATGGACACTCGAAAAATCACGCGGCATCTGGTCGATGCTATAAAGATAGGGGCTCATGCATGCGCGCGCGCCCTCGGCGAGCACGTGGCCGTGCAGTTGCGGGAGGATGGCCTCGACCGCGTCCTTGGGGATCGGGCCGGATGGCACCGCATATCGCGACCATGCCACCAAGGGCATGGCCAGCAGCAGAATGTCCCAGCGTGCGCCATTGACCTCGATGACCGTGGATTCGGCACAGGCTTCCACCAGTTCGATCAGCACATCATGCGCGGCGAGATTGCTCTGAAACGTATGGTCGAGTGCGGACTCCAGTGCCGCATCGTTGCCGGCGGCCATCAGCTTGCCGGCCAGTGCGGTGATGCCGGCCTCCCAATACACGTCCTCGGCGCGGCTGCCGGAGGCAACCAGTCCGGTGGAAAGTCCGATCAGTTTCTCGGCGTCGCGGGTGAGGCGGAGAGGGGATTTGCTGCGTTGGCGTTTCATTGCGTTCAATCGTTGGTGCGAGAGAATAGATTATATCTGTACCGGAAGTGCGCTGCCCTTTGTGAGAGCGGATGCGAGACGGGCTTGTGTCGTACTTCCAGTCGCCGGCCGGTGATGTCATTTGGGTACCTGCTTAAACGTGTTTGCCAATGACGAAGGACGTAATGGGCAGGATGCAACGATAGCCTGTCAAGTTGGCATAAAATTGTTGCGCGTGAATGTCTGTCATTGGTGACGTGAATACGAGTGACGGCAACTGAGAGGAACCGGATGAAATTATTCAAGTTCATTGCGCTGGGCGTATTGGGGCTGTTCGCATTGTTCGGCTTGTTCAGCTTCACTTTATCCAGCAGCTATAAAGTGGAACGATCCATCGACATCAACGCGCCGATGGAAACCGTCTATCCGCTGGTGTACGACCCGAAAGCGTGGGCACGCTGGAGCGTGTGGAGCCGCCGCGATCCCGCCATGAAATTTACGTATACCGGTGCGCCGGCAGGCGTTGGCGCCAAGTGGTCCTGGCAGTCGAAATCCGAGGGCAGCGGCAGCATGGAATTCACCGGCGCGGAATTCAACAAGAATGTCGCGTACAAGGTGTCGTTCGCGGCATTTGACGCCGTCATGTCCGGCCGCCTGGAATTTTCTCCCGCGGTCAAAGGGGTGCGGGTAACGTGGATCGCCACCGGCGACGTGGGCGCCAATCCGCTGATGCGATACTTCGCGTTGGCAATGGAAGGCATACAGGGGCCGGACTTTGACGGTGGCCTCACCAATCTCAAACAACTGGCGGAGAAATCGCAATGACCCTGGCAAACGGAGCGATCACGATTAGGCCTTTCCTTGCGCGATGGAAACTGCTTGCCGTCCTGATGATGGCTGCATTCCTGGCCGGTTGCGCGGGCACCGGACCGAATAACACCACCTCGGAGGGCGCGGATGCCAACCTGATGTTGAAGGGGCACGATCCCGTTGCCTACTTCACGCTGGGAAAGCACACGCTCGGGAAGGCTGATGTCAAGACCGATCATGACGGTGCGACCTACCGTTTCATGAGCGAAGAAAATAAGGCGATGTTTTTGAAGGAACCTGCGAAATACGTTCCGCAATATGGCGGCTTCTGTTCCAACGGAATCGCCTACGGAATTCCCTGGGGCGGCGATCCCGACACCTGGAAAATCATCGGCGGGAAGCTCTACATTTTTGGTGGCACAAGCTCGAAGAACTATTTCCTGATGGATGAAAAAGCTAATCTCGCGCTGGCGGACCGTTATTGGGCGGATGAAATCAAGGGCCATAACGCGTTTATCCAACGTTACAAACGCCTGGCCCTTCGCGTGCCGCACTACAAGACCGGGAAGGAGCTGGAAGCGCAATGGCAAAAACAGCAAGCGGCAAAATAAGACAGTCGGCAACAACTACCGCAGCCAAGGCCCGCAAAGATTCTGCCGCACGGGTAACACGCAAGCCGCGCGCAACGAAACCTGGTGTGGCGTCCGCGATTAATGCGCGTGCCGCGCTTTCAACGCTGCTGTCGCTCGGCAATGCCGGCGCCGCGAAATTTGCCGCGCGTTTTTTCAAGACCGGCAAGGGGCAATACGGTGAAGGCGATCGATTCCTCGGCATCCGCGTGCCGGTGCTGAGATCCGTCGCGCGCGATTTTCGCGATGCCGGTCTGGAAGTCGCGTTGCCGCTACTGAAATCGGGCTGGCACGAGGCGCGCGCGGTCGGATTGATGCTGCTCGTCCAGCTATATCAGCGTGGTGACGAAAAGACGCAAAAGCGCATCTACGATCTCTATCTCAAAAGCACCAAGCTCATCAACAACTGGGACCTGGTGGACATGTCGGCCGCCCAAATTGTCGGCGCGTGGCTCGACGGCAAACCGGCGGAGCGCCAACGCGTGCTGAGCCGGCTCGCCAAATCCAAATCGCTATGGGAACGGCGCATTGCGGTACTCGCGACTTTCTACTACATCAAGAAAGGCGAATACAGCGAGACCTTGCGCATCGCGCAATTGCTGCTGAAGGACGAAGAGGATTTGATCCAGAAGGCGGTCGGCTGGATGCTTCGCGAAGTTGGCAAGCGGATTGGCGAGGACAAGGAGGAATCGTTCCTGAAGCGCTACTACCGCCAGATGCCGCGCACCATGCTGCGGTATGCCATCGAGCGATTTGCGGAGCCGAAACGGAAGCGGTATTTGATGGGATTGATCTGAACTGCCTTGCCGGAGCGTGCAATAATATTCATTACTCTCATTCTGGTGAAGATCCTGTGAAAACCAAACAATATCTGACCTTCGACGATTGCAAGAAAATCCTCGCCGCGGCCGAGGCGGAAGCCGTGAAAAACAACTTGGCAGTCTGTATCGCGATCGTCGATGATGGCGGGCACTTGTTGACCTTTCAGCGGCTAGACGGATGTGCGGCGGCCAGCGTTGCCATTTCCCAGGGCAAAGCGCGCAGTGCCGCGATTCGCCGGCGGCCGACCAAGAATGATGAAGATATGGTCAACAATGGCCGCACGTCGGCCCTGTCGATGCCGGGCATCACCTTTCTCGAAGGTGGCGTGCCCATCATCGTTGGTGGCGAAACCATTGGCGCTGTGGGTGTGTCGGGCGTGAAATCGTCCGAGGACGCGCAGATCGCGCAGGCCGGCATCGACGCAGTCACCGGCCAGACGTTCCAGCATGCGTTGCCCAAGTTGTGCGAGCGGCATGGAGGCCGTTGACCTTACCACTCATATCGGCACGCCGATCACCATCGACGCTTGCTGGCCGTGCCACGTGATCTGGTTCGACCACCTTGAAAGTACGTCGCTGTCGCCAGGTTCGGTGATCGAATTGTTCAAGCGCATTCATGCGGTGCGCGATGTGTCGCGCAATCTGGTGCGTGCATACGCAATGCCCGACTTGCAACACGGCGTTGCAGAACACCAGCGATATCGCCAAGGGTGGGCGCTTTGCCTATTCGCGTTGCGGAAACGGTCACGGCCGCCTGATTGCGTTCACCCAGTTCCTGCGGGAGAAGAATTTTATTCGCAGCCTGCAGCCGCACGAGATCAAGTCGCTGTCGGTGAAGGTCAAACAGATTCGCTGCTCGAGTTGCGGCGGGTCGATCAATCTTGAAGCTGACAAGGCCTGTGCGCATTGCGGCTCCGCCATTGCGGTGCTCGATGAAGCCGCGGTGGAAAAGGCCCTGGCAACGCTCCAGCAAAAAGAAACAGATCGGGTGTCCCCGAGTCCGGAACGTATTGCGGCCGCATTGTTGGCGTCGGAGGAAAGTGCCCGCCGCGCGAGGCACATGCCGTCCAGCGCCGGCTCACAGTACGGCGTGCTGGAGGGTGTCCTGGTTGGCGGCGGACTCATCGATCTGGTGCAAATAGGCGTGGGCGCGGCGCTGGCCGCCTGGCTCGATGATTGAATCAACGGAAAACACATGAATCTTTATTTTGTAACGGGTACAACCAAGGGTCTCGGCGCCGCGTTGCGCGATGAGTTGATCCGCGACCCCGACAATCTGGTGATCGGCGTGTCCCGAGCACCGGCGTCAAGTATTGCCCCGATCAACCTGCACGCGGATTTCACCGATATCGCGTCCATCGGGCCCGCATTCTCGGCTTGCGAGGCGTACCTCAAGGGAAGGAACTTTGATCTCGCGGTGCTGTTCAACAATGCCGGCGTGGTCGTCCCGGTCGATACGTTTGACCAGCTTGATCCGATGGAGACCGCCGACAATGTGAATATCAACCTGGTCGCGCCGATGGTGCTGACACGACTGTTCGCCAATGCGACGCGCATGTGCGCAAAGCAAAGGCTGGTGGTGAATATTTCGTCTGGTGCAGCCAAACGCCCGATCGCCGGCTGGTCCGTCTATTGCGCGTCGAAGGCCGGCCTCGAAATGGCGACGCGGGCAGCGGCGATGGAAGCCGCCAGCAGCGATAGTAGCCTCGCAATCTGTTCCCTTGCGCCGGGCGTGGTCGATACGCCCATGCAAGCGCAGGTGCGCGGCGCGACCGAGCGCGAGTTTCCCGACGTGGCGCGCTTTCGCGCCATGAAGGCCGACGGCGTGCTACGGGATGCGGTCGCGGTGGCCCGCGACATGATCAAACTGATCAAGGAGGGTAAATTGACCAACGGTGGAAACTTTGACATCCGGGAGCTCCTCGCATGACCGACGCGATCGCCGCACGCCGGCCACGAAAGCCTTCCGCCAAACTTCACTATTGCGATCTCGCCGCGTGCGAAGGTATTTGCTGCAGTGATGGCGCGTTTCTGCAGCCGGATGAGGAGAGACTGATCCACCGGCTGGTGAAAAAGTATCCTGCGCATTTCAGCCAGCTTCCCAAGCACTACATCATCGACGGCGAGTGGGAAGGCAACACCGGACGCAAAACCGAGACCCATCCTTTTCACTACAAGAGCAAGCCAGATCATTTTGCCAATACCCGCTGCTCATTTACCGAAGCGGATGGTAAGTGCGGACTGCAGACGCTCGCCGTCAAATTGGGCAGGCACAAATGGGCTTACAAACCGATGGGTTGCTGGCTGTTCCCGCTCGGCGCGGAAAACGGCAAGCTGATCGCGCCGCCGCGTAATCGCCGCGAAGACCCAAACAACCTTGGCAAGCGCTATCCGGGTTTCGCCTCCTTCACGCCATGCGGCAAGAATGAGCCCAAAGGCCGTATCTGGTGGATTGCGCTGAAAGAAGAAGTGCAGCACTTCAAGGCAATTGACGATTAGGTTGTCCACGGACGATGCCCCGGACAGGCGCGGCGCGTTCGCCCGTGAATGTCGGACGCAAAACTGATAAGTTAGCGTTATGCGCATTTCCTCTTGATCGCCATGCCTTCTTCAATACCGCCTCCGCCAGGCACGTCCGCGCATTCTGACGCGGTTACAACGTTGACCGCCTCCCTGCAGGCGGCGGAAGGCAAGCTTGCGCGAATCGTCGAGGCGTTCGATCATCTTGAATCCGGCGTCGTGCTATATGGTCCGGATGACCGGCTGGTATTTTGCAACCGGCGCTTCCGCGAGATCTACTCTGAAGTGGCGGACGTACTGGTGCCGGGGATGGCGTACGTCGATATTGCGCGGGCCTTTTTCCGGAGCGGATTCGAACACCGTTCGCTGCAGGATGAAGAAGCCTACGTCGCGACCCGCGTTGCCAAGCACCTCGATCCCGACGAGGGCGACTATGAATGGTTGCTGGGCGACGACACTTGGCTGCTGGTGTCGGATCGCAAGACCGCCGATGGCGGCGTGATCGGCTTTCGGCTGGATATTACTGCCCGCAAACACGCCGAGCAGAAACTGGCGCAAAGCGAGCAGCGTCTTACCGGTCTGCTGGAAATGTCATCGGATTGGTACTGGGAGCAGGATGAGAATTTTCGTTTCAAACACATTTCCGGCGGAATGCTGCGGTCAACCGGGATTGATCCGGCCGAGCGCTACGGAAACCCGCGCTGGGACATCGACTACGTCGGCATAACCAGGGAGCAGATGGACGAGCACCGGCGGCACGTCGAGGCACACGAGTCGTTCCGCGATTTTCAATACGCCTACACGATGCCCGAGGGCAGAATCTGCTGGGTGAGCGTTTCGGGCGATCCGCAGTTTGACGGCGCCGGCAACTTCAAGGGCTATCGGGGCGTGGGCAGTGACATCACCGAGAAAAAACGCACCGACGCGCAGATTCGTGAACTGGCGGAATATGATTTTCTGACCGGACTGCCGAACCGCATGCTGCTTGCGTCGAGATTCGAGTTCGCCACGCGACAGGCGCAGCGGCATGGCGGCGGCCTCGCGCTGCTGTTCATTGATCTCGATCATTTCAAGAATATCAACGATTCGCTCGGCCATCACGTCGGCGATTTGATCCTGGCGGAAACCGCAAGGCGCCTGGCGGACGCGACCCGCGCGACCGATACCGTCGCTCGCCACGGCGGCGACGAATTCGTGGTGATGCTGTCCGGCGCGACGGAAGCGGCCGCACTTGCGCGCGTTGCCGAGACCATGGTCGAAACCTTGAGTCAGCCGTATACCATCACCGGACGCGAACTGACCATCACGCCCTCGATCGGCATCGCGATCTGGCCGATGGATGGGGAGGATCTGAATACACTCGTGAAGAATGCCGATCTGGCGATGTACCACTCCAAGTCGCAGGGGCGCAATCAATTCAGTTTCTTTCGCACGGAGATGAACGACCGCGTTACCGAGCGGCTCGCCATCGAGAACGCGCTGCGCCGTGCCCAGCAACGCGACGAATTCACGCTGGTCTATCAGCCGATATTCCAACTGCCCGAACGCAAGCTGAACGGCGTGGAAGCATTGCTGCGTTGGAGCAGTGAATCGCTGGGGTCGGTGCCGCCGTCGCGATTTATTCCGATCGCCGAAGAAACCGGCCTGATTGTCGCTATCGGCGAATGGGTGATCCGCGAGGCGTGCGCGCAACTCCGGCGCTGGCGCGATGCCGGGCTGGATCATTTTCCGATAACGGTGAACGTATCCGCCGTGCAACTAAAGACTCGGCGCCTGGTCGATATATTGCTGGCGGCAACCGTCCAATTTGAATTGATGCCGTCGGACATTGAGATCGAGTTGACCGAAACCGCGCTGATGAATCAGGGCGATAGCGCGCTGGGCACGCTCGATGAAATGGGCAAGCAGGGGTTTCGCCTGGTCATCGATGACTTCGGCACCGGCTATTCCAATCTCGCCTACCTGAAGCGGTTCGATATTTCCAAGCTGAAGATTGACCGCTCTTTCGTGCGCGACATCACCACCGATCTCGACGACGCGGCGATCACGCGGGGTATCATTGGACTGGCGAAGAGTCTGGGGCTGCGGGTGGTCGCGGAGGGAGTCGAATATGACGCGCAACTGGAGCTCCTGATTCAATACGGCTGCGAAGAAGCGCAAGGCTACTTGCTGTCGGAACCGATAGCGCCGCTGTTGTTGCAAGAAAGATTTTGATGCAGGAAAACCAGGAGTAATCAGAGTGCCCACATACAAGTTGCAGGTGCAGGACGACGACGCGCACACCGATGTCTGGCGCGACGTGAAGAATGAAACCGGTCAGTTGCTGGTGTTCGACAAGGAGCCCGCCGCGCGCGCCAGGCTGGAAGAATTGTTTCCGGTGCTGGTCAAGATGGAGAACTTCGCCGCCGGGCCCAAACGCACGCGGGTCGTGATCGTGAATCCGTACCAGGACATTGATAAAGAAAAGGAAGACTGACGTGGAATACAGAAGACTCGGGCGCGCGGGATTGAAAGTGTCGGCGCTGTCATTCGGATCGTGGATTACCTACGGCAATCAGGTGGAAGAGAAGGCGGCGACCGAGCTGATGAGCGCGGCGCGCGATCATGGCGTGAATTTTTTCGACAACGCCGAGGTGTACGCCGCCGGCAAGTCGGAAGAGCTGATGGGCGCCGCGCTGAAGAAACTCAACTGGGACCGGTTGACCTACATCGTCTCCAGCAAATTCTTCTGGGGCCTGCCGGCGAAGTTCGGCGACGGCGTCAACGAAAAAACACGCTCAACCGCAAATACCTGATGCAGGCCATCGACCATTCATTGAAGCGCTTGCAGCTCGATTTTGTGGACCTGGTTTACTGCCATCGCCCGGACGCCAATACGCCGCTGGAGGAAATCGTTTACGCGATGCACGACATGATCCTGCAGGGCAAGGCGCTGTACTGGGGCACGTCCGAATGGAGCGCGACCGATATCATGGGTGCGATCGTCGGCAAATTGGCCGGCGTGGCGAAAGAGCTCAACTGCACCACGGCGCAACTCGCCATTGCGTGGTGCCTGAAAAATCCGCGTGTGTCGAGCGTCATCACCGGCGCCTCGCGTCTCGCGCAGGTGAGCGAAAACATGAAGGCGCTGGAGATTGCGGTCAGGCTTACGCCCGAGGTGATGACGCGCGTGCAGGAGATCGTTGGCAGCAACTTCGACTGACGAGATGAGCGGAGCCGTGCGATGGAAATGAAAAAAGTGAATGTCGCCAATCTGAAAGCCATCGGCTACGACGACAAGCGCCGCGTGCTGGTGGTCGAGCAGTCCTCGGGCACCTATGAATACGCCAATGTTTCGTCGGAGGTGTGGCGGCGCTTTTCCACGTCGGCGTCGATGGGAAGCTTCTTCAAGGACACGATTGAAGAGGATTACCAGAAGCGGCGTATCAAGTAGCAAACACAAGCACTGGCGCGGTTTTCCGGGACGTTTCGGCTTGGAAGCCCCGCCGGTGCTGGTGTTTGATGGTAAACCGCTCCCAGAAAAACCCGTCGTCCCAGCGCAGGCTGGGATCCAGTCCGGTCAATCTCACTTTGAATCGATTTGTATAATCAGACGGTGTAATGGACTGGGTCCCAGCCTGCGCTGGGACGACGGTGCTTGATGCACTATTGAACCGGAAACCAGATTACTTCTTGGGCGTGATCGTGGCTTCTTCAATCAGCAATGGATAAGAATAGCCGCTCCCAAAATCCTTGTTCAGTGCCACGACGCCAGAAATCGTGACCTCATCGCCGACCTTGGCGGTTTGCTTGCTGGTAATGGTGAGATCGTTATTCGCGGCGTCTCCCGTGCCATCCTGCAGATGCAGGAAATTGCGACCCATGATGCCGTTGTTGACCTTGACGACCTTGCCTTGCGCGCTAACCGTCTTGCCGGCGAGGGCCGCCTTGTTCTGGTTCAGCGCCGCGACGGTTTGTACTTTCGGGTCCGCGGCGGATGCGCTGAATGCCGCCAGTGCAAGTGCGCCAATCAGGGCGGCGAAAGCGATGGATAGAATCTTCATGAAAACTCCTGTGAATGGTGAAAGGTCAGTGCGGAAACGTCTGGCGACAGTATATCGTGAGGTGGCGGCGTCGCTCGGCTGAAACACTGTTTGTCGAGTTTCGTGGCGCGGAAGCAGCGGAGCGTATTCCGGGGCCGCCGATGCGCAATGTTGTTCCAGCTGATCCCGTATTACGCTGCGCTGCATGCGGGCTACACTTGGGTATCTCCGCCACCTGGGGCTGTTACTTTCGTGCAATCAGTATTTCGGCCACTCCAGGCAACAGGTCGTGGCGCGTTGCGATGTGTATTGGGCGGTCGAAACCGTATCGCCGGTACAGCCCGACACCGTCGCGAACGTCCCAGCCGCGACCGGCGTCGAGGTCCACGAATTACCCGGGGTGGGAATACCCGCGCGGCATACCGCCGCGCGGCATTGCGCAAGCGTACACACGCCGGCGCGAAAATTATCGAAACAGAACTGATCGGCCTGATCCCAGTTCTGCGGCACCGGACTGGAGGCGTAGCACATGGTCGAATATGGCGAAACACAAGCACTGGCGCGGGTCAAGGCAGATAAATGGCTGAAGAGGCTCGCCAGTGCTTGTGTTTATGTTTATGTGCGTATCGCTTTGCGCCGCTTGGGTTTGGCGGACTCACTCGGCAGCAGGCTGGTGTACTGCTGATACAGTTCGAACAGGAAGGCGACGCGTTCGGCGTCGTTCCTGAAAGTTCGCTTACCGTACGCGGCATCGACGGCGGCGTCGAGTTTCTGGTGCGCTTTCACCAGCAGCGGCGGCATGGTGAGTGGGTCGTAGAGATCGGCCAGGCTGCTCCCTCGACCGCCAACGATATCGTTTTGGCTCCCTCTCCCCCCGGGAGAGGGCTGGGGTGAGGGGGCGTTGGTGGGTGACATGAATTCAGCGCGCGCGTCGAGGACGGTTTGGGCGGCATCCTCGATTTTTTGTTTTTGTGTGGCGGTGGGGGAGTCGGGCCAGGGGAAGTTGTTGTAGACGATGCCTGTTGAATACTGAATTCGACTTTCAAGTCTTCCAGAAACAACACGTGTCCACGCCATATGCATTGCCGACATCAAGACGCCGAAGTGGTACTTCTCGGCATTCCGCAATGTGTAAAGTTTGTTGCTGGCGATTACGTTTCCTGAAATGAAGTCTATGGGAATGTATGTGCGCGCTTCAGATGAAACTTCCGGAAACGCCAGGTAATCGGCGTCGCTATGGCGGTCTTCCGCAAAGAGTATTGAGAATTTCGCCATCTCGCGCGTTGCTGATTTCTTGCTTTCACTGCGATACTTTTGTACAGCGGCAATCCGTTCTCGCACACTTGGAAGTTTTAGCTGCGCGGGCGTGGCATCCTTCAACCACAAGCAGTACCTGTTCTGTCCATACAAGAATTCATCAGTCCCCCAAAAGGTACGAAACAGACCTTCAGAATCTGGTTCATGCGTAAGAAATTTCCGCTTTTCTTCGTCGTTGAAAAGATACTGTCCGTCGTCTACCGGCTTACTCCCATACTTCATAGCCGGAATTTGGCATATTGGTGTCGACCGTCTGGCTAGAACAAGATCGGGGAAATCGATAAGGTATGGGTTGATGTTTCCAGCAAGGACGGCATGTGGTTCGCCACGATACTCGTCATATTCAAAAATGACCTTCGTTGAAGATTCCTGTAAGCCAAATCCAATAATGACGCAATGAACACCAGCGTTACCGGTCGCTTCATTGCTCCACGCGAACGTGCGATGCGCGAAATGAATCTTGATGCCTTGCGCGAGCAGCCATCCCCACAGCACGCCGACTTGTTCGCCTTGGGTGATGGAGTTGGTGGAGACGAAAGCGCAGCGGGTTTCGCTCGCACCCTCACCCGGCCTGTCGGCCACCCTCTCCCGGCGGGAGAGGGGTTGAAGTGAGGGGCTTTCAGGTACTTCGTGGCGAGGACGTACCATGCGGACACGAAGTCGAGTACACCCGCGCCTTTGATGCCGTGCATCACGTGTTCCATATCCGCCTTCTGTTCGGCAGACTGATACTGTTTGCCCACAAACGGCGGATTCCCCATCACATAACTGCACCGCTCCGGCGGTAGCACGCTGGCCCAATCGATACGCAGCGCATTGCCGTTGACCACGTGCGGCGAGGTCTTGAGCGGGATGCGCGCGAAGTACATGCCGAATTCTTCCGACACTCGCACGATCATCTGGTGATCTATCAGCCACAGCGCAACCTGCGCGATTTGTGCGGGGAATTCCTCGATCTCGATGCCGTAAAACTGATCGACGTCGAGCTTGATCTCCTGATGGATATCGAGGAAGCGCGAGCCGGTGGTCTCGTGCACCACGCGCAGCACGTCCAGTTCCAGCAACCGCAGTTCGCGATAGGTGATGACGAGAAAATTCCCGCAGCCGCAGGCGGGATCGAAAAAAGTCAGGCCGCGCAGGCGCTTGTGAAACTCAAGGAGTCTGTTCTTGTTGCTTTTCACCTTGGCGAATTCGGCCCACAGTTCATCGAGGAACAGCGGCTTAATGAGCTTGAGGATATTTTCTTCGGACGTGTAGTGCGCGCCCAGATTGCGCCGCGCTTTCTCGTCCATGATGCTCTGGAACAGCGCGCCGAAGATGGCGGGCGAGATCGCGCCCCAGTCGAGCGCGCAGCAATCGAGCAATGTCTCGCGCATCTTCGCGTCGAAGCTCGCCATCGGCAGCGTTTCCTCGAACAGCTTGCCGTTCACGTACGGGAAGGCGCGCAGTTGCTCGTCGAGCGTGTGGGCGCGCTTGTCGTCGGGCGTATTCAGCACCTGGAACAGCTGCGCGAGTTGCGAACCCAGATCGGTGCCGTCCTCGCGCGTGCGCTCATCCACCCACGCGCGGAACGCCTGCGCGGGCAGGAAGATGCCGGTGTCGTCGGCGAACAGACAAAACAACACGCGTACCAGCAACAGTTCCAGCGGATGGCCGGTGAATCCGCTGGCCTTGAGCTGGTCGTGCAGCTTGCCCATCTGCATCGCCGCTTTGATGTTGACGGGGTCCTGCGGCTTGATCTCGACCACCTGGTAGCCGGCGATGAAACCAAAGCGCTTGATGTGCTTGTGCAGGTCGGCAAGCCTGAAATGGATTTCGCCGTTGTTGCCGTCACCCGCTTCCAGATCGAACAGGCGAAAGCGCGCGAAATCGGAAACCAGGATGTAGCGCGGCAGATCGCGCTCAGTGATGCCGTCGAAATAGTCGGCGGCTTGCGCGAAGGCGATCGAGGTCCTGATCGATACTCTTGTGCTCGATCAGCAGCACGCCTTTCCAGAAGGCATCGATGCGGCCATGTTTGAGCTTCTCACCGGCGCGCGAGAGTTTGACCTGCTTTTCGAAGATGGCGACACGGCGGCGATCGATGCCGAACACGGCGAAGAAATCATTCCAGAAACTTTGCGCCTCGGCGCGCTCGGAAGATTCGTCCTCCCACTTCTTGGAGAAGGCGACCGCGCGGGTTTTGATTTCGTTCGGAGGAGAGGCATTGATGGCAGACGTTGGTTTTCTGCATTATGCGCGATGGTGCGGGAGTTCAGCTATTCCGCGCTTGAGGCGATTTGCAGACATCGTCTTTCGAGTCAAGTTTTCTTGGAGTGAAATCTGGATCGTAGGGTGGGTAAAGCGCAGCGTGCCCACCAATGGACATCAGCGTGGGCACGCTGCGCTTTACCCACCCTACCTCGTGTCAACGTTGGTCATTCCGGCCTACGTGGGAAAGAAGTGAAGTTGAGGTGACGAAAAACTCCAAATGCGCGATGGCATGACGGCGCAATCACACCGTCGCAAAGCGCAACTTTCCATGCGGGCGCGCCAGCACCTACTGCGGAAGCGGCACGCTCGTCGCACGCGCCTTCACCGCCGCCACATCAGAGGCGCTGATCACGCCCGTCGCATTGAGGTCAAAGACAAAGTTGGAATTGTCGGCGCTGGCCGGCGCGGGCTTTCATCGCCGAAACATCCTTTGACGAGACGACACGATCGTTATTCACGTCGCCAACAAGGAAGCCCATCGAGGCCGCCGCCGTGCCGGAGCCATTGAGCCCGTTGATCGTGACCGTGAGGCGCTTGTTGTCGGCGACGTTGGTGAGCGTCACGACCACATCGCCGCCCACCACAGCGGCGGAGGCATTGCCCATTGAGATCGCGTTGTTGAGTGCCGTCGCGGCGGCATTGACCGACGTGACGGTATTGTCGAAATGAAACACGAGCGAATGCCCGCCGCCGATGGCGCGCGGCTCGACGGTCACAGGGCCGGTGATGACCTGGTTTTGATCGATGGTCAATTTGTAGGTCGTGGAACCGTGGATCTTTTGCGAAACCACCGACAGCAAATTCAGCACGGCGGGCGAGGCGCTGATCTCCGCGCGAAAACCGTTGCTCAATCGAAAGCTGAGGCTGGTGATGGTACCCGTCGCCACCGCATCGCCGACGGAAGAGGCGAGGCGGTAATTGGCCGAAGCCATGTCAGCGGTGCCGTTGTTGATGGTGTCGCGCGGGATGGCGTAGTTGGCGCTGGTCTGGCCGGCGGCCCACGTGAAAAGTACCAGCCAATAAGCATGCGCCTGCCAAGGTAATTCTCGTCAGATTGTTCATCGCAATCTCCTCTGCAGGAATTCGTTACCTGCCGCCAAGCATCGCTTTGATGGTCTGCAACTCGCGCTCAAGCAATTCTACTCGCGCGCGCTGCTGCGTCAATTCCGCCGCCTGTTTCTGGATATCCACGGCTTGGGCGGCGATCGTGCGTTGCTGCTTCTGGAATTCGTTCAGCAGCATCGGCGGCAGGTGCTGGTACATCACCGTTTCAATCTGGCCATCGGCGGAATGCGCGACCAGGCCGGGATAGACGTCGTTCACCTCCTCGGCGATCAGACCGTATTGCAACATGCGGCCGGCGGGATTCTGGTCGGCTTTGTAATGAAATGTCACCGGGCGCAGTTTCATGAGCGCGCTGCTGGCGGCGTCCATGTCGGTGATGTCGTCCTTGTAGCGGCGCGAAGAGGCGGTCGTGCCGAGTTGGCCGTTGCTGTCGATGGAGACGGCAATGCCCGAGCCCGCGATCGAGGTGCCGTAGATGCCGGATATGAACGTCCTGAACTGCTGCGCGGACGATCCAATGCGCGTGGTAAAAGTATCGCCCGCGACACCATCATTGCCGATATGGATGTTGAAAAAGCCGGTCGTGAGGTTTACCCCCGCGTTGAGCCCGATGGCGATATTATTGACGCCGGTGGTCGTGTTGTAGAGGGCCCGATAACCCATCGCCGTATTGTTGTGGCTGGTGGTGCTATTGAAGAGCGTTTGATATCCGCTGGCGGTATTGGCACGACCGTTTGCGTGGTTGTACATTGCCTGATACCCGCTCACGGTGTTGAGGTCCACATCGGGTGACGCCGTTCCCGTTCCCGAGCCGGGCCCGGTCCGCTGAACTTGGCACCAACGGTGTTGCTCGCCGCGCCGATGAGCGTGAAGTCGGTCGTCCCGACAGTCAAAATGGTGTAATCGACCGTATTGGCAAAGGAGCCTGCGGCGACGACTTTCCCGCGTTGACCATCGCACTCACACCGCTGACGGTATTGAAGCTGCTGGTAATGCTGTTCTGCATCGCTCCCGCGCCGCTGACGGTGTTGCCGGTGCCGATGGTGTTGCTAAAGAGTGCGTTCCCGCCGTTGGCGGTGTTGACGCCGCCGGTGGTGTTGCTAAGAAGTGCGTTCGCACCATTGGCGGTGTTATAGGTGCCCGTCGTGTTGCTGAGAAGCGCCTGCACGCCGTTGCCGGTGTTGTTGCCGCCGGACATCGTGAAGTTGCCTGCCCCTTCGCCGATGAACGTGTTCGAGAACCCGTAGTAATGCATGAAGCGGGTGCCGGCCTTCATGATGGTCCCTGCGCTCGCGGTTGTGTTGCCCGGCAGAATGAGGTTGCCGCTAAGCGTGGGGGAACCGCTCCATGCCGGCGCGCCCGCCGTGCCAGTGAGTATCTGCCCGGTGGTTCCGCCCGCCGGCGCGTTGTCATCTGCCGCGCAGGACCACGCGCTGCTGTTCCATTTCGCAATCTGGTTGGTGGCGCAGGCAGTGGTCGGCAGCAGTTGCGTCGCGGCGAGACTGATGGTGCCGCTGCCGGTAATCGGCCCGCCGGTCAACCGCTGCCGGTACCGACGGCGGTTACGCTGCCCACGCCCGCCGTCAGCCATTGCAGGTTGCTGCCGTCGGTGCCGAGCACCCTTGCCGGCCGCCGCGCCGGAAACCGGCGAAAGCTTCGCCTGCGTGACGGCGTTGCTGGCGATCTGTGCCGTGCTGATGGTGCCGGTCAAGTTGCCGGTGGGAAGCGTCGCGGTGGTGATGGTGCCGCTGATTTGCAAGCCTGGCAGGGTTGCCGCGCCATCAAGCGACGAGGCGCGAAACGCGTACGGACTGCTGGCGAGCGGCTGGCGCGGTGTCATTTCGGCATCGGCATTGATCGATACCGTGAGCCAATACGGCACGTCGAACGGCAGCGTGAGCGGCGACGCCGGAACCGAGCCGAGCACGGCGTTGAATTTGCCGTTGACGACGTTGACGGAAAGTTGTGTTTCGGTCCAGAGCGCGGCGCCGCCGGTCGCTGCGTTGTACAGGCGGAACGTCATCACCACCGGCGTGTTGACGGCGGTGCCGCCGGTGTCGGTCAGTACGCCCTGATAGTTGATTGCTTCGGGGCGCAGCAAAGACCTGCGGGTGAGAGCAGCGAATCCCGCGAATCCCACCAATCCCGCACGGAGAATTTGCTGAAGAAATTTGTTCATATTGTTGCTCCATTCACGTCTGGCAATACTTGAAACGGTGTTCGGAATCAGGTGAGGGCATCCGTGTATCAAATTGGAAACCATTCAATTTCCGTCGTCCCAGCGGAAGACCAAGGCTGGGACGACCCGCCTGTCCACCTTCTAGAATACGGAACGGACGGGATTCCAGCTTTCTGGAACCAGCGTGGCGTTCAGAACCCCTGCCGCACAATCGCCTTTCGCTGCGTCACACCGCCGATGGTGTACGTCATGACCGCGTTGTTCTGGTCGCCGAAATCGAGCGTCATGGTGCCGGCTTTCGTGACCGAGAATTTCGCCGCGTCGTAACTTACGCCCAGCCAGGCGGAGCTTGACGTGGAGTAGATATCGCCGGTAAAGCTGGAGCCGCTCCACGTGCCGCCCGGCACCGCGTAGAACACCGTGCGGCCGCTCGCATCGTAGGTGTACCAGACCGGGAACAGCATGCGGCCTTGCTGCGCGATATTCATGCCCCAGCCGTTTTCCTCGGTGCCGGCCCACCACATGTCGTTCACCTGCAATCTTGTTGCGCCGTCGTCGGTCGCAAACGGTTGTCGCACGATCGACTTGCTGCCGCTCACGCCATTGATGGTGTAGCTCAAGGTGGCGGTGCCGCTGCCGGTGTAGGTGATGGTGGCGGTGCCGACCGATGCGCCCGCATTGAAGCTGCTGGCGCGGTAGTTGTTGAAGGCGGATGAGGTCGGTTGATACAGCGCGCCGGTGTAGGCGTTGTTGGCCGCATTCCAGGTGCCACTCGGCAGTACGTACCAGACCGGCTTGCCGCTCGCATCGTACGCATAGAGCACCACGAACTGGAGCCGCCCGTGCTGGGTGATGGAAATGCCCCAACCGTTCTCCGCCAAGCCTGCCCACCACATGTCGGTGTAATCGCCCGCTGCGGCGACCAGCGGCGTGACCGGCACGACAACCTGCTCAAAGCCGTTGTCGGCGGTATGCAGATACGTGACGACATAGTTGTGCAGCCCTGCCGTGATGCCGGTGATCGTGCAGGTCGCCACACCGATATTGGTGGCGCCGGGCAGCGGCGCAATGGTAACCGCGCCGCAGCCGGGCAGCGCCGTACCGTTCTCGTTGAACGCGACTTTGTTGGTGAGCGTGGCGCTGGCGACGGTGGCGCGCAGCACGACGCTGGCGCCGACGGCGGGTTGAAGTGGCGTGGTGCTCACATCAAGGCCAACACTGCCGGGGTTGATCAATTGCTGGAGCGCGGCAGCGGCGCCGGGATTGTTCGTGTCGCCGCCGTAAGTGGCGGAAAAGAACGAGGGGCTGTTGACGATGAGGGGAGCCGGCACCGGACATTTCGCGCGTGCCGATACCAGCGGGACCGCCGCGCACAGCGTCAACGGGCCGGCATTGGTCGCCATGTTAAAGGTGACAGTTCCGGTTGGCGTGTTGCCCGTTGCCGACGCCGTCAGCACGACGGATGAGCGGTAGATCGCCGGGTTGCTCGATGACGTCAGGATAAGCCCGCCGGCCGGGAACTGGGAATGGCAGCATGCGAAGCTGGCGGTGACGGTGCAGTTGGCGGTGACCGCGTTGGTGGTGTAGGTATTGCCCGCCAGCGTGCCGCCGCAGGTGCCGCCGGCGGATGCGGTATAGCCCGGCGCCGGGGTGATGGTGAAGGCCGCGGTTGCGCCCGACGCAATGGTTTGCGCTGTTGCGGGATTGATGGCGCCACCTCGCGTGACGGGAAGGGTCGGACCAGGGCTTCGTCCGGTGAAGGTGGTGGCGCCGGCAATAAAGCCGGCGCGACCGCAATACCGAATGGACCCTGCGTGACGGGTACGGTGGCGATCACGGTTTCAGTACCGGTATCGATGACCGAAACGGTATTGCTGCCCACGTTGCCGACGTATGCGCGCGTACCAGAGGCATTGAATGTCACGCTGCGGGGTGAAGATCCGACCGCAATGGTGTTGGTCACGGTGTTGGTCGCGGTATCGACCACCGAGACCGTGTCGCTACTGCCGTTGGCCGTGTAGACGCGCGTGCCGGCCGGATTGACGGCGACACCGCTCGTGCCCGCCCCAACCGCGACGCTGGTGATAATGGTGTTGGTCGAGGTATCGATCACGAATAGTTCGGCGGGGCCGAATTCGTTGGCCACGTAGGCGCGCGTACCGCTCGGGTTGAAGGCGACCCCGAATGAGCCAGGGCCGCCTGTGAGGCCTATTGCGCCAGTCACGCTATTGGTAGTGGTATCGATGATCGAGACCTGATTGATCCCGGGATTGGTCACAAACAGCCGCGTGCCCCCCGGGTTAATGGCCAACCCGTAGGCCTGTGAAAGCGGCACCGTGCTGATGACGCCATTGGTGGAGGTGTCAATGACCGAGACAGAGTTGGATATCAGGTTCGCCACATAGACGCGCGTGCCAGCGGGATTGACAGCCACGCCAGCCGGTCCAGATCCAACGCCGATGGTTGCGACAACTGTATTGGTGGCGAGGTTGATGACGGATACAGTATTGGGGGTGGAATTGGCGACATAGGCGCGTGACCCGTTCGGGAGGATACCGATGCCGAAGGGCGCTCCACCAACGGGAATGGTGGTGACCACCGCATTCGTGGCGGTATCGAGAACGGAAACAATGCTGCCGTTTTGGCCCGTGATATAGGCAAACGGTTGCGATTGTGCGGACCCGACTGCGGCGAGCATCAATAGCGATGCGATGACTGCCCACAGGGACTTCATGATCGTGCGCGGAATTGCCATTTTTTCCTCCATCTATAAAAGTTGCGTGCTATTGAGGTCAGGTGCGGTTGAGAGGCTGTGTGTGGGTGATTTATTCAAAAAAATATTCTTAAACACGAGTGCTGGCGCGGCATTTGGCGGCATTTCGGCCGGAACGCCTCGCCAGTGCTGGTGTTTGTGTTTGGTTGGTTGACTTTTTCCTGTACATCCACATCCTGCCGCCCGCGTGATCGGCTTCGCACTTACAGATGGCTTACAGTTGTCAGCGCACCGCCAAAACGAAGGTAAGTATTTGATTTTCCTGTGACCCGCGATCACGGTATCCCCAGTCTGTGCAGTGCTCGAACACGTTTGTCCTCGATGCGATTTCGTGTCAGCGCTGCCCACGGAAGCTCGCGTAACTCCGGCAAGAACGGGCCCTTGCATAATTCACGCATGCGGTTTGCGGCGGCATCGCGATCAGTTCCGTTCAAGGGCGGTTGCAGCGGCATCAGCAAGGATTCGAAGAGAGCTTCCAGCTCCAGGCTATCGACACGCGCGGCGTCGGCATTGATTCGCAGCTCATCACCATGCCGCCGCAAAATCGTGTTGCCGCCGCAGATGCGCTTCAGTCTTGCCAGCGTGGTATCGAGCGATTGCCGCGCGCGCGCGGATTCGGCCAGCGGCCAGAATTCGGTGGATGCACGTTCAACGGCGAAGCCCGCGCCGCCCGCGGCAATCACCCGCAGCAGCAGCTCGATCGGTCGCGTGAGGCGCGAGGGGGCGGTCTCAATTTCGCGGCCGTCGACCCACAGACGAAAGCCGCCGAGGCATTCGATGATGACTGGCACGGACGCGATTGACGGCGCGCCCGTTTGCCGCGCCTCGCGGACTGGCGCGCGAGAATGGATGAAATCGACCATGCCCCAATGCTGGGCCGGGCGACGCGCGCCGGGTACTTACAACTGACTTACAACAAGGCTAGTCCGAGGCGGGAGCGGTGCGATCGGCGCGAAGCTTATTGGCCAGGGACCGCAGATTTTCCGACGGATCCAGCCCCAGTTCGACTTCAAGGGTGCGCACGCAGCGCGCATAAATCTGCAATGCGTCGGCAACTTTCCCCGCGCGCGCGTAATGCCGCATCAGCGCCTCGTGCGCATCCTCGGCGAGGGGATCGCGTTCGGCGATGAAGTGCAGGATATCGGCAGCCCGATCCGCGGTGCCGACCGCGGATGCGTCTGTTGCGCCGTTCCCAGCGATGGGAGTCAGTTGAGCAACTTCGTGCATGAGTGCGCGCTTCAGCTTGCGCCACAGGCGATCACGAAACGAATCTGTCCATGGGTTGCCCGCGACGTGCGCCAGAAAGTGTCCGCGATACTCGGCGACAATTTCGCCCAGTACCTTTGCGTGGTTTTCGCCATCGGCATCGCGTTCAAGCAGGTCAAGGCGCGCATCGAGGCTGAAGGCATCAACCCACACCTCCGCATGGTTCAGCGTGAGCGCGCGATCAGCCAGCAGGATCGACGTATCCGAACCCAGCTGCTTGCGCAGGCGGTGGAGCGTGGTATCGAACACTTGTTGCGTGCCTTGCCGGCCGTCCCCAGGCCATATTTTTGAGACCAGCACGTCGACGGGCACATTTTCACCGCCGAGCGCGACGAGGGCTTGCAGCAGTTGCATGCCCTTTTGCTGCCCGCGCGCGGCGACCGTTTCCCCGTCACGCGCAACAATTTCGAAACGTCCCAACGTATACAGGCGCACCGGCCACGGCCAGTTGGTGATGGCCGTTGACGGTGGTGACAGCCGCCGGCGGCGTATCACGTCGCAAACAAACTCGGTTTCAATTTCCGCCCGGAGTGCAGTGGCGCAAAGTTCCTGCGTCAGCGAATTAGCATGACGCAGGAACAGTGGAAAGCGGTGCTCACGCGCCATCGACATCGCCTTGGTCAGCGCGGCGACCGGGTTAGTGCGGGGATCGCGCAACGCGCACAATGCTTCGATGCACGCGGCAAAGATATTGCAAACGATTTCGCTATCGCCGGTAAAGTTGGGCCGGAACCGTTCGCAAACGGCGAGCGCCGTCTCGAAATCGCCGCGCAGCGCTTCGCCGCCGGCCTCGATCATGAAACTTGCAGGATGCCGATTGGCCACCCCCCCCATCAAGGCAATTATCGCGGCGCCCTCGCTTGCCGCCATGACAGCCAGAGCGCCATCGCCGCGCAACAGTGCGATGCGGCCCGTGAAAATATGGTGGGCGAATTTGGAGTTCAGATTTTTCGGGCTCCAGTATTTCTTCAGCCCCGAGCACATTTTTTCGGCGCGGTCAGCGTCACCTGCATCGCAGGCCACCTCCATCTTCAGCAGCAACATGTCATAGATTGCGCGTTCCTCGTTGCTCAAGGCTGCGAGGGCATCGCCACGCTCCACGCACGATATGGCGGCGGCAGTGCTGCCGTACATCGATTCATACGTAATCAGATGGAAATACCATTTCAGAACCACGGTCGGGCTGGCACGTTGTTCCAGCGCATTTCGGGCGACGATCGACGTCGCCAGATCAACATGCTCAAAGACCCTCATCCGCCATGCCTGCTCGACAATTGACGTGAGCGCGTAGAGTTGAAAATTGGGGTCCTCGACCGCTTCAACCAGTTCCGCGATGCGTCCCGTCAGCCGTACGCGATCGTCGTGGGTCGTCTCCGCCGCTGGGTGGAGCAGCATGGCATAGAGACACTCGATCTCGCTGCGCGCCGAGGCAAACACGAAACTGCGACCGGAAAGCGCATGTAAGCGTTTGACGTATCGCTGAAGTTCCCCAAACGACTCCTGGCGAAGATAGATAGCGACAATCACGTTCGCGGTGCTGACCAGGCAGCCGAGATGATCGCCGGCACGGTCAAAAGCCCGATACGCCTGCTCGAGGGCATCGACAGCAATGAATTGATCGGCATAGCGCAGGCATTGCCCAAGCAGCAGGAGCATCCACGGCTGAGCCCGCAGTGTAGCCTCGGGTAGTGCGCGTAATGTGTTGATCACGAGCTGATAGCGTCCGCTGGCAAGTAGCGCATCGGCATGGCGCCCCATTAACCCGATGATTTCCTCCCACGCTTCGCAAGCGATCAACAGATCGACTGTCTCATGGGCGTCGTCGGCGGATTCCAGCATGGCGGCCGATGCCAGCTTCAATTCACGCAAGTCCGCAACGGTGAGATGTTTTGCCGCTTCCTGCCGCAGGAAAGCGCGAAACAAGTCGTGATAGCGATAGCGTGCACCGCCGCCGCCAAGGCGAATGGTAAAGATGCCACGGTGCACAAATTGTTCCAGACGAGCTTCCGCGTCGTCGTGGCCAGCCAGCGTTTTTGCGGCGGCGGGCGACACGCTCACCAGAAAACAGGTCCGCATCAGGAGACGCGCATCTTCATTGCCCAGGCGTTTCATTGCTTCCTGGGCAAAGTAATTGAACAGCACACCGCTGTCCGCCTGCGCGGGACGGTCGAAGGGCAATGCCTGCGTGGCCGTATTGTGCGATTGCATGGATAGCAACAGTGCGCCAGCCACCCAACCGTGGCTCCTGTCCGTGATTTCCGCGATGCGTTGCTCATCGGCGATACCGCGCAAATGCAGAACGGCCTTAAGTTCATCGGCGGTGAAAATGATGGTTTCCTGCGGAACCAGTGCCAGCCGGCCCTGGCCGAGCAGGCGTGAATACTCGGCAGACGGTGCGCTACGGCTGACCAATAGCACCAGCCAAGCACCTGCCAATTCCTCGCAGAGCGTGGCGATGATGCCGTGGACGGCGGAGTTGTCGGCCACATCCTGCAGGTTGTCCAGGACGAGCGCAGCGCCATTCGCCGCGCCGAGGGCGATCAATGCGCGCGCATAACGGCGGCTGAATGAATCCAGATTGTCGCTGAACTCCGGCGAGAACACTGGCAGGTTAACGCTGCCTTTCGCGTTGATCGCGGCCGCGGCCAGTTGCAGGAAGTGAAAGAAACTTTGCGGCTCGCCATCACCGGCATCCAGATGCACCCACATGACGGGTTTCCTGGCGCTGGCAATCAAAGAGGCCGCCGCAGTGGTTTTGCCGGTTCCGCCGGCGGCATGCAACCATACCGCTGAATTGGCCGCCGCCTTGGCAAGCGTATCCACGATGCGGCGTCGCGCGGTAATGGCGCCGAGTTTGGGTGGTTGAACTTTCGGCAAGGTTGCGTGCGCCATGCGGCAATTCTAGCCTGCAAATTTCGTGCGACGCGATAGTGGGGGCGTTTGTAGGGACGTAAATGGTCGAACCGGAAAACTACGGTTGCCCACCCGATTCCTCAAGCCGCGGCTGCGGCTTGCCGACGAAGTAACCCTGCACGTAGTCCACGCCGATCTTCTTTAGCAGTTGCAGCGTCCTGTCACTCTCGACAAACTCGGCGATGGTGATCTTGCCGAGCAAATGACCGATGTGATTGATCGATTCGACCATGGCGTAGTCGATCGAATCACGGTGCAGATTGCGGATGAAGCTGCCATCGATCTTCAGGTAATCAACCGGCAGATTGCGCAGGTAGCCAAACGAACTCATGCCGCTGCCGAAGTCATCAAGCGAAAACTGGCAACCGATGCGTTTGAATTCGTTCATGAAGCGGATGGCTTGGCCAAGGTTTGAAATGGCAGCCGTTTCGGTAATCTCGAAACAGATCGACCGCGGGTTAATGGGGAATTGCGCGAACTGCTCATGCAAAAAATCCGGGAAGTGCTCATCGCCCAGCGTTTGGCCGGAGAGATTGATGGCGGCTACGATGGTGTGAGGGGCGCCTTCATCCTGGTGGCGCGCCAGATTCGCCGCGAACGTCGCGCTGACGACCCATCGATCGATCAACGGCATTAGTCCAAAATGCTCGGCGGCGGGAACAAAAGCCATCGGGGCGATGACATTTTTCCCGGCGCCAGACATCCGCAGCAACACTTCATAATGGGTCGGCTCTCCGACTTGCTCTCGCAGCGGCGAAATGGCCTGCCAATAAAGGTGAAACTGGTTGTGTTCCAGTGCATGGAGAATGCGTTCCCGCCAGTCGATCTGACTGCGCCGCAGGGCGATCTCATTGTCGCCCGGCTGGAAAATGCTGATGCGGTTACGGCCCTTGTTCTTGGCTGCCTGGCAGGCGGCATCGCCCGCGGCAAGCAGGTCGGCGACATTTTGCCCCTCGAGGGCCACGACGCCAATGCTGACACCCATCGAAAAGGACTGGTCTTTCCACGCAAATCGGGTGGCATGCACGGCTTCGCGAATGGTCTCCGCCTGTTCGCGGGCCTGTTCCAGCGTCACGTTTTCGAGCAACACGCCAAATTCATCGCTACTCATGCGCGTCAGCATGTGTCCACCCGCGACGTTGGCGCGAAGTATCGCCGCAATCTGGCGCAGCGCCTCGTCGCCGGCTGCGTGGCCACAACTATCGTTGATCACCTTCAGCAGGTCTACATTGAGATACAGAAGGATATGGCTTGCACCGGATATATCGCCTGAAAGTGTCCGCAGGCGTGCCTCGAGTTCGCTGCGGTTCAGCATGTCCGTGAGTGCATCATGGTGGATCATGTGGCTGATGCGGCTTTCCGCCTCGACGTTCTCGGTGATGTCCCGTGAGAGCGAGTAGCAACCAAGGACACGGCCCTCGGCATCGATGTCCGGTATCAGCGTGACTTCGACAAAGCGAAGGCGGCCGTCGGCGAATCGCACATCGCGCTTGTAGCTGACCGCAGAGCCGGCCAACACGGCTTCCAGATAGGGATGGTATTGCCGGTAAGTCGATGCCCCGATCACATCGCGAATGTGCATGCCGACAATTTCTTCGGGGTCCACGCCGAAAAAATCGGCGTAGCGTTTGTTGGCGAGAAGGTAACGCAAGCTGGTGTCGGTATAGAAAATCATCGCGGGCACGTTGTCGAGCACCAGGCGAAGCTGCGCTTCCTTGAATCGCAGCGAGCTCTCGTCGTGTTTGCGCGTGCTGATGTCGACAATGGTGCCGGACATGCGAATCGCGCGGCCGGATTCATCGTGACCGGTCGTTTTGCCGCGCACCTTGATCCATTTCCACCAGCCGGATCGCGTCATGACGCGAATCTCGACGCCATTGCTGTTCAAGTCTGTGTTTTTCAGGACGCCTTTCAGGGCGTCCAGCGCCACCGGCTGATCATCCGGGTGTGTCAATGCCAGCAATGTGTCCAGAGTGGCGACGGTATCTTCGACGGGTTGCCCGAGCATCTCGGCCCACATGCTGCCCAGGAAAATTTGCCCGGTGGTCAAGTTGGCGTCCCACATCGCAAGATTGGATGCGCGCATCGCATAGTCGAGGCGTTCCTTGGCGTGCGTCATTTCAGCGTGCGCGATCACCGAATCCGTCACGTCCGAAGACAGCGAATAGACGCCAATCACACGTCCGGCCGCATCAATATCCGGCACCAGGTTGACCCTGACATGGCCGGACTGGCCGATTGGCCTGACGTGTTCGCGTTCGTAGGAAACCGCTTCGCCCTGATACGCGCAAGTGAAGAAGGGCTCGATGGCACTGAATGCTTCCGGGCCTGCCAAGTCTCGCAGATGCATACCGGCCGTATCCTCGATCGCGATGCCAAACCAGTTCGCGGCCGCAAGGTTGAAGTAGCGAATGCGCCAATCGGCATCGTAATAGGCAATCAATGCCGGGACGTTTTCCACGATCAGGCGTAACCGTGCGTCGGTGGTGGCGGGAATGGTTTTGGCGTGCATGGGCGTCAGTGTCTCATGGGCATCGCCTGTTGGCGCGGAGGTTAGGCTAAGCGATGATGGCTTTGTGCTGGCCGGGAGGCACTATTCTTATGCCGTCGGAATTAAGGACTTCTTAAATGCGGGCGAGAAAAGTAAGCGATTGCGCAACGTTGTTGCATTGCGCAATGCTGCTTACCGCGCGACCAATCGGGAATTTGTAGCCTGTCGCACAAACAAAGGCGCCCGCAAACTGCGGGCTCCTTTTCGACGCAAAAATTCTCGGGCTCTCCGTTATGCAATCGCCCGGTATGCCGGCAAGGTCAGGAACCCTTCGCGGTCGTCGTCGATGTTCGGTTATTCAAACATGGCCGCGCAGAGCAGGGCTTGCGCCTTCAGCGCCTCACTGAAGCTGCGATACATTTCCCCGTCCTGATTCCAATGGCGGATGCGCGCTTTTGCGGATCTCAAACTACGGCGCACCACCCTGCAGGTTTCTCAGGATGGCGCCGCCTTCGCCGCCGACCAGCACGGTGTTCGCGTTGAGCCACGTCGCTGAATAGAGGTCGAAAGAGATCGGCAAGTTTTGCCGTACCCAGGTCAAGCCGAAGTCGGTGCTTCGCAGGATGCCGTCGTAGCCGACCGCGATGCCGATGCCGGTACCGTTGAAGGACGCCCCAAGCTGGCTGCCCAGCACCGCGGTGTAGACCCGAGTCCACGTTTGCCCGCCGTCGGTGGTGCGCTGCCAGCCCGTGCCGTCGGCGACGATCGCGATGGTATCGCTGACGTGGGCAATGCTGTTCACCCCTGCCATCCCCGCCGGGTTCAGCAGCGACCAGCTCGCGCCCGCGTCGGTGCTCCTGAGCAATCCGGAATAGCCTCCACCGGCCAGACAGAGCGTGCTGGTCAGGCAGCGCACCGCCCGGATCACACCTGTAATGCCACTGGGTGCAGCGCTCCAGTTCATGCCGCCATCGGTCGTACGCAGGATGCGGCCGTTATCGCCGACGACCAGGCCGATGCTGGCCGTGATCATCGTGGTGCTGGTTAGCGTCTGCGGCCCGAGCAGATTTTCGTAGACAACCGTCCAGGTCTGGCCGGCATCGGTGGACCGCACAATCCGGCCGTCCGGGTTGATTGCGATTGCCACCTGCTCGCTGGCAAACGACGGCGCGGTATAGCGCGTGCCGGTGCTGGCCCAGGTGGCACCGGAGGTGATGCTGCGCAGAAGGAACCCGGCGTTGGCGATGGCGCCCGCCAGCACCACGCTGCCACTGGGAGAGACGGACAGTCCGGTGATCCGTTGATCGTAGATGCCGCCGCCGATGATCGACCATGATTCACCACCATCGACAGTACGGGCGATTTGACCACCGTTGTAGCCGACCGCTAGTCCGGTGGTCGGGGTCGCAAAACGCAGGCGGTAGACATTGCTGCCACCGCCAATGAAACCGACGTTCCAGGTCTGCCCCGCGTCGGTGCTGCGCATGGTTTGCGAGAGATTGCCCATGACCACGACGGTGTTGTCGTCGGCGAACGCGACCGCGGTGCCCGCATCACTCATTGGCGTAATCACCTCCTGCCAGTTGTCACCGCTACCGGTGCTGCGCGCCACCTGTCCACTCGGACCGACCGCGATGCCCACACCGGCCGAGTTGAACGCCATGTCGTAGTAGGTTGATGTGATGGCCGGGTTGCTCACATCGGTCCAGTTCAGGCCGGCGTCGGTTGATCGCAGGATCGTACCTTGTCCGCCATAAATCAGTACTGTGGTCGCATCAGCCCACGCCACGCCGCCATAGAAATCCGTCACCACGCCGGCCGTAGAAGGTGCGTTGCTGACACTGCTCCAGGTCTGGCCGCCGTCGTCGGTCCGCCAGATGCCGAGATTGCCCGCAGCGACGCCCACCAATGCATCGGCAAACGCAAGTTTCGTGACCGCAATCGTGCCTGGAAAGCCGGCATCGAGGCGACGGGTCCACGTCACCCCGCCGTCGGTGCTGGTGAATATGCCGGAATTCTGCGTCGAAAAAACACTGAACCATCCGGCGGCGACCAGCAACCCCGGCGCCGGGTTGGCGACATCACTCCAGTTAGCCCGCCCGGGCTCAAACGACGTTTGCCAGGTATTGCCGGTATCACTGGTCCGCAAGGTGGTGCCGGCGCGACCGACCGCGGTGAAGGTGCCGCTTCGATAAACCAGGCCACCGATTCCATTGGCCTGTGGCAGCGGCGTGGCATAGCACCAGCCAATCGTACCGGCCAGGCAGGCACCGCTGGTTGCGGTCGGTATCGCGTTGACGGCGAGCGCTGCCGGGATGCTGGTTGCGCTGGGGTTGATGCCGTTGCTCACCGTCACGATCAGCGCGAGGCCGTCACAGGCGGCGGTGAGGTTGGACAAGGTGATGGTGGTATTGCCATTGCTGTAGGTCACCATGCCGCTGCAGGTACCGCCCGGCACGGCGAGGGCGAACCCGCCGCTGACCGATGGCAGATTGGCGGGATTGCCGGCGAACCGCCAAGTGAAATTGAGCGTCGAGGTACCGGTTGCGGCAACGCCAAAGGTGGCGCTGCCACCGACGGTGGTGGTTTGCGCTGCCGGCTGCTGGGTGATCTGCGGCGCCACCGGGGTCGAGGTGACCGTTGCCGTCGCAAACGTACTCGGCACCCCGCCAGGCGCGGCAACATTGGTGGCCACGGCGCGATAGCGTTTCCCGTTGTCGCCGATTGCCACCGGCACGGTGCAACTGGCGCTTACGCTGGATGAATATACCGACTGCGTGCCGGGACCGCAGCTTGCCTGGACAGGCAGGTCGGTGAAGGTGGTGGTTGAGGCCGGTGCCGACTGCCACTTCAGCTGCGGTATCGGCTGGCCGCCTGCGATGACGCTGAAGCTGACCGTCTGGCCAGCCACCACCGATCGATCGACCGGATTCAACGTGAACACCGGCGCCGAGGCGGATGCCAGGACCGACAGCGTGGCCGGATTGGAGGGAACGCAGGCTGTCGGCGATGAGCAGACCAGCACCTGGAACTGTGTGCCGTGATTGGCAAGTTGCGCCGCAGCGAGCGTGTATGTCGGCGAGGTGGCCCCGTTGATGGTGGCGAATGCGGCGTTGGCATTGGCCCGGCTTGACCACTGGTAGGTCAGATTCGCGCCGCTGGCGACAACCGTGAAACTTGCCGCCTGGCCGACGATCACGCCGATATCGGCTGGCTGTGCGGTGATGGTTGGCAGCACGCCGTTGTAGCGCACCAGGATCGGAATGTCGGTTTCGAAACTGAAACCAACCGGCACGTTGCCGGTGCCGATGCGAAATGCGGTGGTCGTGTAATCAGCGATGGCGGTGACGCGCAGCAGACGGCCGTTGGCGCTATTGGCGCCGGGAATCTGCGCGGGGTCGATGGTCACAGTGAAGGGGATATTGACGCTGGTGGTCACATCAACGGGGTTCGGGTTAAAACCGCCTCGTGCACCAAGCACGGAAATGCGGTCGGTGCGAACGGTGCCGGCCGGCCGCGTCCACCAGACCATGAAGGTGCGGGTCTGGGGCACATCCGTTACATACCACAGGGGCAACTGCACGCCGTTTGGGCCGCGCAGCACCTGTACGATCGTGCCCTGCTGGTCAAGCAGGGTCAGCCGCAGCTCGTGATTGGCAGGGCACCCCACGCCGCCAACCGTCCATTCATCTGTCGGGACCGCTGAGCAGGTGCCGATCACAAAGTAAGACAGACCATCGATATCGGCCGCCATGCGAGCCGGATCGGTGCTGATATTGCGCATGACGCGCCAGTTGCCGCCGAGTTCGGACTTCAGCAGGATCGGCGTCGCGCCGGCCGGAATCTGCGCCGCCGCAAGCGGGATCGAAAATACCGCGCTACCTTCGAAGAGCTGGCCATGCGGTGTGACGGCATAGACAGGCGTCAGTGCGTTCAGGCCGGCAAGCGCGGGGGCGCCAGTGTCGTTGCGGTCCACGCGGAAGGTCACCGGATCGGTGACGGCATCGGGCGGCACCACGACCTGCACGCCATCGGGACCGTTGATCACGCCACCGCCGGCGCCAATCGTCGCGCCCACCAGGACCGGTGGCACCGCCAGGGCCAATCCCGATCGGGCCTTGACGGCCGCGATGTCGGCTGCCGTGATCGCGCCGGACGCGTTCACGTCGAACCGGGAATTCGCGGCGCCGGCCGCCTGGCCCGATCGCGTTTTCACGGCAGAGACATCTCCGGAATTGATTGAGCGCGTGTCATTCACATCGCCGACCAGGAAACCGAGCGAGGCCGAGACGTTCAGCCCGATGCCATTCACGTTCGTCAGCGTTACGGTGACGCGCTTGTTGTCGGCGATGGCGGGGAGGGTGACGATAACCTCGCTGCCGGAAGGCGCGGCTGTTGCACCGGCCATAAGCGCGAGGCCATCTTCAACCACACTCAGGTTGCCCACTGAAGTGATCGGGCCATCAAACTGGAACACCACCGCGTGCCCGGCGCCGGTGGCACGCGGTTCAATGGTGATAACGCCGGATGTGCTTTGCGAGGTGTCAATCGGCAGATCGAACGCGCCGGCACTGGCCTGATGCGTCTTCCGCGCCTGCACGCCCGTGAGCGTGATTGCCTGTGCCGACAGGGCGCCAAGCGTGAGTGCGATTGTCAGCAGCGACAGCGCCTTCCTGCGAATCATCTTGGCGGTGTGAAGGCCGCGAGATGTCGGTGAGAAAACGCGATTGCCAACGCACGTGGCAGGGTCGATGCGCGGGAGGTGAGTCATGTTCGTCTTCCTTCGTTTGTGCGGCAGTTCAAAGGCGGTAAGTCAGGCACGTGGTGCTGCGAAGTTGAGATGACACATTCCGGAACGCTGTATGGCGGGCGTATCGAAACCTGAACATCAAACTCAAGCATTGGTGAGGTGTCTGGGCCACTTTCATCCTGAGAGGCGCATGGGTGCTAGGTTTTGTCATCGAAAGCCAAGAAAACTCGTAGGGCGGGCAAAGCGCAGCGTGCCAACGTACGCCGCCGCGGTTGGCACGCTGCGCTTTGCCCGCCCTACGTAAAGTTGTCTTCGCCGCACCTGTCAGCGTGATGGCGATGAGCAACCGTTTCTGCATCGTTCGATTCATGATTTGCACCCCTGCTGGTTTCACTTCAACCCCAGCGCGGCCTTGATGCGCTGCAGCTCAAATTCAAGTCCCGAAATGCGCGCTGCCTGTCCGGCAATCGTTGAGTCTTTTTCTTTCATCAGTTGATGCAGTCCCTGGATCGCCGCCATCGCCACGCCATCGGCATCCACGGTGGCAATGGTCTTGTCGTCATAGCCCACGCCAAATGCCGCACGGAAATCCTGCGCGGTCGGGCCGATGTGGCGGATTTTTTCCTCGTTGCGGTATTTCCACGATTGCAGCGGCATCTTCACCAGCGCAGCCAGCACCTTGGCGCCATCGACCAGTTCAAACGCTTCTTTGGTGGCGCGATCACTGGTGGAGGTGAAGGTCTGCGCGCGGGCCACGCCGCTGACCGCCGGTAGCGATGTCGGTAAGCCGACGGTGAGCGTCATCAGCGCTACACCGGCTGCCCCTGGCGCAAACACCGTATCGCTATGTGTGCCGCCTTGGTACCAGGCGAAGTTGCCTTCGCTCCGCTGATACAGCGTGTCGGATTGCACACCGATGCCGTAGGAACTCGGCCCCCACAGGTTGAGCATCTGCCGTGTGGTGCTGCCGAAATCGAGTTCGCTGTTCGGGTTGATGCGTAGCCTGCGCGTGGGGTTGCCAAGGCCGTCGATGGCGGTGACGAAGCGCACGCCGCCGGTAGCGCGGGCGGAAAATTCATTGTGCGCGTCGGAGTAGAAGTTATGGCCATTACTATCCGACCAGACGAATGCGCCGTCAGTTTCTGCCTTGGCACGGGTGCCAGCAGCAAAACTGTTTAAACCACTCGCGAAATTGTTTGACCCTCCTGGGATCATGGCGCCGCTGCCACCTGCGATGTTGGACGAGCCCCCGCTGACAGTGCTGCCTTCACCGGATGCCGTGTTGAAAGTTCCGCCACCAACGAACGCAAAGGCGCCCGCCGTGTTCTTCGTGCCGCCACTTATCGTTCCGCCGCTGCCAGTCACCAAATTAAAGTAGTTAATGACGCGATCACCGCCGCCGCCTATCGTCGCACTACCTACTCCTGGGCTTACCTGATTTGTTGCGATGCCCCCAATAATGTTGGGACCTGAGGATCCAGGTTCGATCCGTATGGCGCGAATTCCGCCTGCAAATAGATTTAGTGCCGCATCGTCTGTCGTACCCAGCACCGCATCCGCCCCAAACGTATTACCTCCCTGCTTGAAAAAATTCCCGGTGAGTGTCGCCGAATTTGGATCGACCGCAATCGTGCCGCTTCCAGTAATCGTCCCTCCGCTCAAACCCGCGCCCGCCGTGATGCTGGTTACCGTGCCGCCGGAATTGGTGTCCGCATCGGTCGCACACGCCCATAAGCTGCCGCTCCATTTAGGCACCTGGTTGGTTGAGCAGGCGGTGGTTGGCAGCAGGTTGGTGGCCGCTAGGTTGATCGTGCCAGTTGTGCTGATCGGCCCGCCGGTCAGACCCGCGCCGGTGGCGACATTCGTAACCGTGCCGGAACTGCTGGTGGGCGTACTGCACTGCCAGTCCGTCCCGTTCCATTGCAGGAAGCTGCCACCGGTACATGCCGCAGCCGGCACGCTGTTGGCGTCAGCGGCACACGTCCACGCGCTGCCGTTCCACTTTGGAATTTGATTGGCGCTGCAAGCGGTCGGTGGCATCAGTTGCGTGGCCGCGAGGCCGATGGTTCCGCTTGCTGTGATCGGGCCACCCGTGAGCCCGCTGCCGGTGGCGACGTTGGTCACCGTGCCGCTGCCACCAAGTGTCGCTGCCGTCCCAAGTTGCCCGTTGCTGTCGATGATGACCGGCAGCCCATCGGACGCGCCAGGCGTCACACCGCGAACGCCGGCGATGAACGCGCGCGTTTGCACGGACCCGATACGGGTTGTAACCGTATCCGATGCGGTCCCCGAATTGCCGATGGCGATATTGCCACCGCCAGATATGATGCTGGCGCCTGCACCGGTACCCAATGCAATATTATTGTTTCCGGCCACGTTATTGACGAGCGCGTTTGTGCCGAGCGCGGTGTTGTTGACGCCGCTTGTATTGTTTTGAAGAGCGCCGGCACCGCTCGCCGTGTTGTTGTTCCCGCTCGTGTTACTGCGCAACGCATTACTGCCACCGGCGGCATTGGCGAAGCCGCTCGTGTTGGCGCGGAGCGCACTGGCACCGAGCGCCGTATTGCCGGTGCCGGTCATCGTAAAGTTGCCTGCGTCCAAACCGACATAGGTGCTGTCGAAACCGAAGTTGTGCATGAACGGCAAGCCGTCCTTTACGATGTTGCCCGTGAAGGCCGAGGACGAATCCACCATCGTCAGATTGCCGGTGATGTTGTTCGGCCCGGCAGGACCTTGAGGACCTTGGGGGCCGGTTGCTCCCGTCGCACCGGTCGCACCCGCAGGTCCGGTCAACCCGATCGGACCTTGCGCGCCTGCCGCACCGGCTGCCCCCGTGAGCCCGATCGGCCCCTGTGGACCGGCAGGTCCCGTGGGCCCGACAGGCAGCGATGCCAGCGTGCCGAGCTGTCCTGCGCTGTCGATCACCACCGGCAACGCCGCGCCGGCGGGCGTGACGCCGCTGATGCCGGCGATAAATGCCTTGCCTTGGCTCGCGTCGCCAATGCGGATGGAGCCCGTTTCCGCCGCGGTGCCGGGATTTCCGATGAAGATGTTGTAGTTGCCGGCCGTGAGGTTGAATCCTGCGCCCTGACCCAGTGCGATGTTGTAGGTTCCCGTTGCATTCCCCGGCAATGCACTCCCGCCGATGGCCACATTACCGACGCCGCTGGAATTATTCTTGAGTGCGCCGTCACCGACAGCGGTGTTGTTGCTGCCGGTCGTGTTATTGCGCAAAGCATCGACACCGGATGCCGTGTTGACGAAACCGGTGGTGTTTGCCGTGAGTGCGTTTGCGCCAAGCGCGGTGTTGCCGGTTCCCGTCATGGTGAGGTTACCCGCGGCCATACCAACGTAGGTACTGTTGAAACCGAAGTTATGGATGAACGTCGCGGACCCCTTCAGGATATTTCCTGCCGACGCGGTCGAATCCACCATCGTCAAATTGCCGGTGATGTTGTTCGGCCCGGCAGGACCTTGCGAGCCGACGGCTCCTGCTGGGCCAACGGGTCCTGTCAATCCGATCGGCCCCTGGAGTCCGCTCGGACCTGCCGGGCCGGCTGGACCCGCAACGGCCCCGATGACATTCGCCACCGGAATCGTTGCTGTCGTGATCGAACCACCAATCTGCGAACCGGCAAGTGTCGCACTACCATCGAGAGCGGCAGCGCGAAATGCGTAAGGACTGCTCGACAGCGGCTGGCGTGGCGCCATCTCCGGGTCGGCGTTGATCGATACTGTCAGCCAATACGGCACGTTGAACGGCAATGGAATCGGCGTCGTTGAGCCGATGAGCGCGTTGAAATTACCGTTAATGACCGTGACGGCAGGGTGTGTCTCGGTATAGAGCAAGGCGCCGCCGGTGGCGGCATCGTAGAGCTTGAATGTTATTGCCACCGCGCCGTTGATGGGCGTGCTGCCGGCATTGGTAAGGTAGCCTTGGTAATTGATCGCCCGCGGTGGCGCGGCGAGGGCGAGTGGTGCGAGCGCGCTGAGGCCAATGGCGAGGATGAAACGCAGAAGAGTAATCATGTTTGATATGCTTCGTCGTTGATGGCGGTCGAATGCCTCATGGCGATTTCCGGGGTGGATTCTCAAGGCGCGCGGCGGCGGCTTCGGATTCGGCGACCGAAGGCAAAGGTCTGCCGAGCAATGCGCGCATGCGTGACTGGTCGATGGCGTCGAACAATGCCTGCCTCGGCGCGCCTGGCGGGATTGGCACGAATTGAGGGCCGGTAATGGTCGCGCTGACGTTGCTGGCCTTCAGGCTCCCGTCCGGGCTCGGGCTGCCGACACTTGCAATGGCGGCGCTTGCATCCGCCGTCGCGAGGCGGTTTGTGTTCATGCGGAAGGTGAGCAGCAATTCAACCACACTCGGCTGCAATGCATCAGCCGCAATGCGCAATGGCTCAGTCCGCGGTTTTACGCCCGCCCGATGCGTGCGCTCGATGGCCTTGGCCTGTTCTTCAAGCGCCCTGCCTTCGGCAACCTTCTCCTCGGCGAGTTTGCGATCCGCCGCCGACAGCTCCGGATCGCTACGCCTAGCCCTTTTCGGCTGACTGTTGTAGGCAGCGCGCGATTGTTCGCTCAGTTGCTGGTGACGAGCCGCCTGTTCCAGCGGCAGCGTCTCAAGGGCGGCGATCTGGTCAAGGAGTTGCCGGCGTTCTGCATACCTGCGGTCCTGATCGGCCTTCGGCCATGTGAACAGATAGCTGGCGCCATGGGCTATCTCCCAGCTGCGATCCTTGCGATCTTTCGAACACGGCGAACCTTCGCCCGCAATCCGCGGCGGCGTCTTGAAGTCGTAGGGTTTGCCACGCAACGTCATGTTCGCCGGCGTTGCTGGAATCAGCGCCGCCAGCGCGGCAACCGCACGCTGGTGGTAGTCGTTTTCGGCCGTCGTGGGCTCGCGCGCACAGTTGCCATCGGCGCGAACGATGGTAGTGAATACGCTCAACACCAGCGACGCCGCCACCTTGGCGTTCGTGCGCAGGAAACGTTTGGTTGTTGATAAATGGTTCTCCCTGACGAAGCGGTTTGCCGTCGCGGCGACCAGCGCGGTATTGGCGCTGACCCGCGTGTTGGCACAGGGCCTGAACGTGGTGGCAATGTCAAAGAAGGCATTGGCGGCCTTGCGGAATAATCGATGCATGCTGGACTCCGGCATTTGTGACGTGAGCATTGGCTTCGGGAATCGGCCCTCAATACCAGGCACGCGGACGGCGACGTCACTTCATGACGACACGCCCGCCGGAAATCTCTGAAGTCCGATCTGAATGTCAAAACGCGGTTTTTGGCGGGAACCCGCCAAAATAACCCGTGGCGGCACGCGGAAGCGATTCGCGACAACGCTTGCGGAAATTTTCAGGGCAGTTTTGTACTCGATCGGTGGTGAGCGCGCTGGGCGAAGCGCACTTTGCGCGTCAATTTCCCTTGATGCTCTCGTGCGCGGCGTGATTTGATGCCAAGCGTGGGGCGAAGCGTTTGTGTTTGGTTCGCGTTGCCGGCGCAGTGGTCAACAAATCTTCGCACCGGATACAGCCACCATCAATTTGGCACGCTAACGCCCAAAGTCGTCACCCCACGCGAATGAGCGAGGCGATCAGCTCGTCGCACTTTTTGATCTCGGCACTAATTTCTTCGACAGCCTGCGCCGCAAGCTGGGCATCTATTTTGCGATCGACTAATTCCTGCCGGAAAGCCCGCGATAGCAGATATTGCGCGCGCGCCTCTTTGATGTATTCCACGCGGCGCGACAACGGAAGAGCGGTATTCCGCGCCAACTCGTAGCGGGCACGACCGATTTGGGATCGAGCAGACGCCACATTGGCGCGTACCTGTGCACCTTCCCTCGCTTCGGCAGACATACGCGAATGCACCGCAATCGCCTCGCGCGCATATTCGACGGCCTGTTCAAATCGGCGCTGCGCGTACTCGACTTTGCTCGACACGGCCAGCACCCGGACATAGGTGAGCGCATAGGCTGCGTTCGCCGGCTCGACCGCCAAAAGTCGTCTGCCCTGTTCGCGCGCTTTTTCAATATTGATCGACGCACCCTTGCTGTCGCCGAACTGTTGCATCGATTCGGCTTGATTGCTATATCCCTTGACGAGCGACAGGAGATGGGATTTATTGCCAGCGTCATCGCGTACGAGCGTCTCCAGCGTGGCAATCGATTTTTCCGTCAGTTCAATGGCACGCGGCAAGGCCTCATTTCTGCTGTTCAATTCGATGCCTATTGCAGCCCGTGCATAGGCACGCGCAAGGCTTGCACGCGCGAGCAAGTCTCCCGGTTGGTCGCGCAACAGTGCTTCCAGTATTTCAATGGCGCGTTCCAGTTGCATGGTTGCGGCAGACCTGTCCGAATTGACGATAGTAAGAGACCAGCCATATTCAGCCAATGTTTCGCCCAGATTGCGCCGATCGACAAGGTCGGCTCCCGGCAAACGGACAATTTTTTCAGCAAGGCGTGCGGCTCTTTCAGTCTCTGGCAGCGGGCTCTCACCCGCATTGGTTTGCAGGCGGGCGCCGAGTAATGCCAGCACCCGTTGCTCACGCATCAACCGGATATTTTCCGGCTCGCGCAAAGCGAGCGAGTCCAGAATGGCGCGCGCACGCTCAACATTTTGTTTCGCGCTAACGGACTCCCCCAAGTACGAACCGTAAATATCGCCCTTTATTTCGGCGAGCTTTCGATATGCACCCGCGACTTCAAGCGCCAGCTCAGGATCATCACTACTTTCATTGGCGAGACTATCCAGATATTTTAGTGCCGTGCCCACGAGGACTTGTCGCGCTTTCAATGTGCCGGAGAGGTTTTCGATTTCGCTGTGAACGTCGAATACGAACGAGTTGGCGAGCGTTCTCACACTGGCAAAATGCTTCTCCGCGCGTGCCTTTTCGGCTACCACCTGGCGCCGCTGGGTCTCGGCCACGCCCAACCCGGTCGCCAGCGCAATCACCACCGCCACGCCGGCGCGGTGACGCGCGAGGTAACGGCCGAGCAGGTAACGGCGGGTGCCTTCGCGCGCCGAGACCGGACGCCGCTCGAGGTACGCGGCAAGATCGGCGTCGAACGCTTCGACACTCGGATAGCGTTGCGCGGGGTTCTGTCGCAAGGCTTTCAGGACGATGGCATCCAGATCGCCGCTGAGCGAGTCAGCAGCAATACCTGCGGGCATGTTCTCGAGCGCGGGTCCGGGCTTCAACGTCGACGGGAGCTGAATTTCCTCGGTGGTGATGACCAGTTCGGTGAATGGCCGGCCTTCGCGCACTGCGCGGTAGGCGGGCTGGCCTGTCAGCATTTCGTACAGGATCAGGCCGAGCGCCCAGACGTCAGTGGTGGTGCTGATCAGTCCGCCGGTGATTTGTTCAGGTGAGGCGTAGCGCAGCGTCAGCGCCCGCCCGCCGGCCTGCGTGAGCTCGGTCTGGTTGGCGGGTGATGTTTCATCGATCAATTTGGCGATGCCGAAATCCAGGAGTTTCACCGCGCCTTCGGCATCAACGAGGATGTTGGCGGGCTTCAGATCGCGATGCACCACCAGGTGATGATGGGCGTGCGCAACAGCGGCGAGAATCTGGCGAAACAACCGGATGCGCGTTTCGCAGTTCATCGTTCTGGTGGAAAGGTATTGGAGGAGCGGCTCGCCCGTGACCATGTCCATCGCCATCCAGGGCTGTTCCCTTCCGCCATCGATGTGGCTGACCCCGGCGTCGATCAGTCGCGCAATATTCGGATGGCTAAGTGAGGCCAGGATGCTGCGCTCGCGCAGGAATCGCGCGGCGGTGGCCGTGCCCTGCACGACGTTGACCGGCAGCTTGAGCGCAATTTCGCGATTGACATGTCCGCCCGTTTGCGCGGCGCGCCAAACCTCACCCATTCCGCCGCGGCCCAGCAAACTGACCAGCCGGAATGGGCCAATAATCTGCCCGGCGGCAAACGGGCTGACCGTTGGCGGAGGCGGCGCGAGCCGCGGGATGGTTTCGAATTCGGCTCGGCGGGTCGCTTTCTCATGGTTTTCAATCAACCGCCGTAGTACCGGCACCAATGCCGGCTCGTGCAAGTCCATTTCCGACAGCCACGTCGTGCGCGTGTGAGCGTCGAGCGACAGCGCGGTGCTGAGATGGGGTTGGACTTTCAGCCAGGTTTCGCGGTCGATTTGCATGATTGAAAGGCTAAACGTCTTTTCTTGCCAATCCCCGCCACGCGGGGGCAAACTGCCAGGCGTTCACGGCTCGATCAACGTCATCAGCAGGGCTCGCGCCATGTTCCACTCGCGTTGCACCGTGCGCACGGATACGCCCAACGCCTCGGCAAGTTCGGACTCGTTCAGCCCGCCGAAGAAGCGCATTTCGACCAGCCTGGCCAATGCAGGGTCGATCTTGGCGAGCGCATCCAGCGCGCTGTTGACCGTTTCGATGTCGAGGTTCTCCGGTACCGCAGCGCCGCTCGCCGTGTCGAGGGTAACGACAGCATGGTCCCCGCCACGCCGTTGCGCGCGCTCCTTACGAACAATATCAAGCACAATGCTGCGCACCGTGCGCGAAGCGTAAGCAAGAAACTGCAGTCGGTTCTCGAATGTCCGCGCGCCGCCCGCCGTCAGTTTTACATAGCAGTCATGCACTAGCGCGGTGGTTTGCAGGCTGCCTTGCTGCCCGGTGCGGGTGATGCGTGCATGGGCGATCCGCTTCAGGTCCGGGTAATTCTCGGAGAACGCCTGGTCCAGATCCGCAGCGGAAATCTGGTCCAGCGTTTGTAACGCTTCGGCAATCTCGCTCATGGGCTGGCACGCGGGCTGGCTGAATCGACCGGGTGATTGTAACAGCCACCGGATCAGGCCAGTCGGCGCAATGATGCCGACCGTCTATGAACGGCGCGCCCGCTGCGGTGGTGAGCGTCGCACGTTTTGGACGTGCCGTTTTGTGCCGCGAAAACGGTAAAGACTCAAGCGCTGGCGGGACTTTTCTGGCATTTATGGCCTGGAGGGCGCGACAGTGCTTGACTTTGGCATTGGCACACGGAGCCATCGGCGCTAATTCCTGTCGTTTCCGGTTGTCCGCAAAAGACAAAGCCCGCATCAAGCGGGCTTTGTCAGGTTGCGTAAATCAGGATGCGGGTATCAAGCAATCGCCCGGTACGCGGGCAAGGTCAGGAACTCTTCGTAGTTGTCGTTCAGGATCAGCGTCTCGAACATGGCCGCGCCTTCGGCGTATTTTCCCGCCGCGTAGGCGGTGTCGCCCACAATGCCGGGCGTTTTTTTCAGTTCATCCGCGGTGAGCTGGAAGACCATTTCCTTGGTGACCTTGCGGCCATCAGCGAGAACGCCTTTCGGTGATCGTATCCATTGCCACACCTGCGAACGCGAAATCTCGGCGGTGGCGGCATCTTCCATCAAATTGAAGATCGGCACGCAGCCGTTGCCGCCCAGCCACGAGCCCAAGTACTGGATTCCCACCTGGATGTTGTTGCGCAATCCGGCTTCGGTGATGGGGGCTTCCGGACGAAAATCGAGCAAGTCCTTCGCGGTGAAATTGTCGTCGTCGCGCTGGCGATGAATCTGGTTGGGCGTTTTCATGTGTTCATCAAACACCGCTTTGGCAATCGGTACGAGGCCCGGATGCGCGACCCATGTGCCATCGCAGCCGTCGGTGACTTCGCGTAACTTGTCGGCGCGCACTTTCTCCATGGCAGCATCATTCGCGGCGGGGTCGTTCTTGATCGGAATTTGTGCCGCCATGCCGCCCATGGCGAATGCCTGGCGCTTGTGGCAGGTCTTCACAAGCGAAAGTGCGTAGGCGCGCAGAAATGGCGCCAGCATCGTCACCTGGCTGCGATCGGCGAGGCAGAAATCCTTGTTCAGCCGGAATTTCTTGATTGCCGAGAAGATGTAGTCCCAGCGGCCGATATTGAGGCCTGCGCTGTGTTCGCGCATTTCGTAGAGGATTTCGTCCATCTCGAATGCCGCAACAATGGTCTCGATCAGCACGGTGGCCTTGATGGAGCCCTGCGGTACCCCGAGTTCATGCTGTGCCATGACAAAAATGTCGTTCCACAGGCGCGCTTCCAGGTGCGATTCCATTTTCGGCAAATACAGATATACGCCGCTGCCGCGCGCCAGCAGTGTCTTCACGTTATGGAAAAAATACAGCGCGAAATCGAAGATGGCGCCGGAGACGGCCTTGCCGTCGAGCGTGACGTGCTTTTCATCCAGATGCCAGCCGCGCGGGCGCGGAAACAGTATGCCGGGCTTGTCGATGAGTTTGTACTGTTTTCCGTTCTGCTCGAAGGCGATGGTCCGCAGGTTGGCGTCGCGCAGGTTGATCTGGCCTTCGATCATGTTCTGCCACGTGGGGCAATTTGCATCTTCAAAGTCGGCCATGAAAGTGTTGGCGCCGGAGTTCAGTGCGTTGATCACCATCTTGCGGTCGGTAGGGCCGGTGATTTCCACGCGGCGATCCTGGATGTCGGCTGGGCAGGGCGCGACGACCCATTGGCCGTCGCGAATCCGCTTTGTTTCCTCCAGAAAATCCGGCAGATGGCCGGCGTCGAATTCTTTTTGCCGCATGGCTCGGGTCGCCAGCAGGGATTGCCGCGCGGGATCAAATATGCGCGCAAGCTTGACGAAAAAGGTAAGCGCGTCCGGCGTCAGAATGCTTGCGTATTCTGGCGTGACCTGAGCGTTGATAGCGAGGCCGGCGGGCAATGAACGTACGGTATTCATGATTACTCCTTGTACTGCGACGAGATTCGGTCAGGGAAATGCTGAATCGAGCGGAAAACTTTCGACATTACGCGAATTGTATTACCATACTGAAACAATGATAATCGCCAATAATACATAAGCATTTGATACCGGCGAACTTGGGGCGTGATCATTTTGGGAGGCGATACGTGGATCGATTGAAAGCGTTGCAGACATTTCTGGATGTTGCCAAAACCGAGAGCCTGTCAGCGGTCGCGCGCGACGAAGGCGTAACCCCGGCGATGGTCGGACGCCGTATTGATCAACTTGAGGAGCAGTTGGGGGTAAAGCTGTTCAAGCGATCCACGCGAAAGATCACGTTGACGCCGGAGGGCGTTTCATTCCACGATGACGTGCGCAATATTCTGAACGAGTTACGCGCCGCCGAGGAGTCTCTGACCGCCGGGGCACGAAGTGCGACCGGTCGATTGATTGTTTCGGCGCCAACGTCATTCGGGCGCAAGCACATTGCGCCGCATTTGCCGGCGTTCGTTGCGGCGCATCCAAATCTCAACGTCACGTTGCATTTGTCAGAGCGGATTGTGGACCTTAAGAACGAGCGCGTCGATCTTGCAATACGTATTGCCGACCTGAAGAATGCCGACCTGATCGCCACCAAACTCGCGTCCAATCATCGCATTGTCGTTGGTTCGCCCGAGTACTTCAAGCGCAATGGAAAGCCCTCGGTACTTGCTGACCTTGCCAAACACAATTGTCTGGTGACGGCGACCGAGGAGGGATTGTCCGACGGCTGGTCATTTCGCGACAGCGTGCGCAATGTCACGGTGAAAGTCAGTGGGCACTTGCATTGCAATGATGGAGAAGTGCTTACGCGCTGGGCTCTTGCCGGGCATGGACTTGCATGGCGCAGCGCCTGGGAAGTTTCCGAGGAGATTGTCAAAGGGCGCCTCACCGAAGTGCTGCCGAAATTCGCCGCGCCCGGCCACGATATTTATGCGGTTTACCCTGACCGCAAATTCCTGCCGGCAAAGGTCCGCCTTTTCATCGATTTCATGAAAAAGGCTTTTGGCGACCCGCCTTATTGGGAATCAATAAAGAAATGAGTCACCAGCGACGCGCCATTTGTGACGCGCAACGTTGAAGTGGTTCAGCAGCCGGGCTATTGAAGCTGCAAGCAAAGGCCCCACGTCGCCGAACTAATTCTTGGCTTGACCGCCTTCCGTCGGCCCTTCATGGCGCGGCTTGGTCACGTGCTCGGGCGACGGCTTTACGGCAGGTGGCCTGGCATCCCTGACATCCTTGTTGGGCGGCGACTGGGGATAAGGCGCTGACTGTCGCGGCACGCCAGTCGGCACGGCAATCTGTGGCGTGGGTTGAGACTGCACGTTTGGCTGCGGCCTTTGCTCGCGGGAATATGGCATGCGTACTTCCCGATCTGTCATCACCGGTGCGGGCTCGATCCTTGACGGTCGCGCGCTCGGCGTGGCGCCGGTTTGAGGCGGGACGTATGTCGGCTGCTGACGCGATTGTGGCGGCGATGGGGGCGATGTGGTCGAAGAGGGCGGGCTAACACCCACGGCGGGCGCCGGGAATGCGCTGCCTTGCCCTTGAAATCCGTGTATGCCGTTTGCACTTTGCCCCGGTATCGCTGGTGCGGGCTCGGGCGTTGCCCGGCGCGCCGGAAGTGGACCGCCGGCACTTGGTTCGGCTGCCCGGATTTTCGGTGTCGGCGTGCCAGGAACAGGACGGGTTTGCCCTGGACCCTGCATGGGTGGCGGGACATTGGTAAATCGTGGGTTAGGCGCAAGGTTGCCCCGCTGGCCGTCGTCGCGACGGTCCGGCATTTGCGTCACCGTGTTCCTCGGCAGTCGGGGAGTGTCTGGCGCGGCGATCGGTCCCTGGCCCGCGATGACATTGCGTGGCAGGTGCGTTCTATGGTTGCCGACCGGATTGCCATTCATGAATACCTGATTTGGCACGATGGTCGCGCCCGGCACTTGGTTCCGATAGCGGTTTGGCGGGTTGATGGTGATGTTGTTTGTCACGTTGTTGATGCGCCGAAGATATTGCGGACTCGTGTTGTAGTGGGGAATGAAGTGTTCGCGTGGCGCCAGCGGGAACCAGCCAACGGCCGGGCCCGACGCAATGCGCAGGCCAGCGCCGGGGCTGCCGAACCAGGCAACCAGCGCCGGCGCATAGACCGGCCGGCCGACATATGGCCCGGGCCACCAGCACCAGCGCGAGCGCACCTGCACCCAGCGCCCGTAGTGAAATGGCGCGAATCCCCACGGCGCATCGTCGATCCAGGTCCAGCCCCAGGGGCGCACGTTGGTCCAGCGTCCATACCGGTAGGGCGCCCAGCCAGCCACCACCAAGCGTGGCGCCCACAGGCGGCCATATTCATTGTCGTCAATCCAGTCGCCGTTTGCGTCGAGATCCTCATAACCCGTCATGTATGGCGAAATGAGCGCGTCGCTGACCCCATCGCGTGTCTCCACGCGCGCATAACGCTGGTGCGTCTGGTCCCACAACTGATCGCGGCTGTCCGCCCAGCGGTCAAACGGCGATTCCCGTGCTGCATCGTAGCGAAAATCAATGGCGGTTCCGGAGATGCGAACAGTAAGTTGCTTGCCCGCATCAATGGTTAGCCGTGTGTCCTCGCCATTGGTGCTTTCAAATCGTGCCCTGCCGGAAAAGACCGACACACGGCTTTCATTGTTGTCTGGCAGCACGTCGAGCCGGTACCGCCCATTGCCCTCAAGCATGAAACGGCCCTCGCTGGTATCGATTTGCAGGTTCTCGCTTGCATCGAGGTTGCCGAGTTGACGCAGGCGCGCGTTGATTGAGCCGCGTTGCAGAAATCCGATCGCGATATCATCCTGCAAATTGATGACATCAAGGACTGAATCGTCGTTGATGCGGATTGCGGAAGGGCCGATTCTCACTTCGGCGCGGGCATTGCCTTCTGTCCAAAGCGAGTTTTCGCTTGTGACGGGATAATTGAGCTGCGCCTTCTGCCAACCGTCTTCGCGGTCGCCATAAAATGAAACGGTCCCTTCAATGAATGAAATCCGCCCGACGCGGCCCGGCGGCTCCGCCCAAACAGACGCCGAAACCAACGTACATGCTGCAATGCACAAGCCGCGAAAGAGCGTTGACACATTCATGATGATTCCCATATGTGGAAGACGGAATTTTCATGGATGTAACGGGCAACACTGACTGTTCGTTGACGCACGTTCCGGGCGATGACGAATCGCGGACACCGCATGCGTCAGGCCGGGGCCGACGGCTTGAGCTGCCGAAACGCAAGGATTCATGAGAAGATTGATCCTCAGGATCGAGCGCATCCGGCGATTCCATTCGGAGTGTGCCTTCAAAACGCATCGATTCCAATTCCGGCGCTACGTTAGCTGTCTTTTTTGAAAAAGAGTGACGCGATGGATTTGAAAACGATTTTCACCAAGACCGCCAAGGGCGTGACACAGGTCAATCAGAAGACCCAGTCGCTGTCGCGCGATCTGATGAAGGTGCTTAAGGCCATTGATGGCAAGTCAAACGTGAGCGCGTTGGCCGTAAAGGCCGACTATCCCGTGCCCGCGCTGGAAAAGGCGCTCACGGCGCTGAAGAAAGATGCCTTTATCAAGGTATTCGAAGTCAGGCAGGAAGCGCCGTTGTCGGATTTCGGTGGCGATGATGACGATTTCGATTTCACCGCGCCGAAAAAGCCGGCGGCGAAGCCGATTGACTTGAGTGCCACCCAGGGATTCAAACCCTCGCAGTACCGGACGCCAGCGTCCGCCAGTCAGGTAGAACGCGCCAGCGCGCCGGCACCAAGCTATGAGGCGCCGCGGCCCGACCCGGCCCTTGAAGCCGCGCTTGCCGCCGCGCGCGAAAAGGCGCAGACGGAAGCGCGCGCCAAGGCCGAACGCGAAGCGCAGATCCGGGCGCGACTGGAAATTGAGGCACGTTCGAAACGGGAGGCCGAACAGCGCGCGATGGAGGAAGCCAAACGCGCGCAAATCGCCGCTGAAACGGCGCGTGTCGATCTTGAAGCCAAGAAAGCGGCGGAAAAGAAGCAAAAGGACAGTATTTCCGACACGCGCGACCGGTTGACGCGCGAACAGATGGAGAAGGAATCCCAGCAGCAGCGCGCGCTCTCCGAGGCGCGTGCCAAGGCGGAAGCCGAAGCGCACGCGTTGGCGCAGGCGCGCATCAGGGCCGAGGCCGAGGCCAAGGCCCTTGCGGAAGCGCGTGTGCAAGCGGAAGCCGCGGCGAAAAAGCAGCAGGAAGAGGTCGTCGCCGCGCAGCGCGAATTGCGCCATCAGTTGAAAGAAGAAATCGAAGCCAAGATTCGCGCCGAGATGGCGGAGAAACTTGCGGTCGAAGTCGAAGAGAGCGGACGCGCCGAAGTTGAAGCCGCTGTAATGGAAGAGGCTCGCGAAGAGGCGCGGCAGATGCTGGAAGTGCGCCTGCAGGAAGAGCGTCTGTCACTTACCCGTGCGACGGAAAACGCAAAACGCACCGCCGAGGACGCTGCCAAAGTGATGCTGGCCGAGCAGGAAGTGCGGATCCGCGCCGAGATGGCCGCACAAATTGCCGCCATTACCGCGGAGAAAACGCGTGTGGAAGTCGAGGCACGCAAGGCGGCCGAAGCACAGGCCGAGCTCGCCGCAAAAGCAGCTGCCGAGATGGGCGCGCGCTTGAAGGCCGAAGAGGACGCGCGCAAGGCGGCCGAGGTGGAGGCCGAAAACCGCAAGAAACTTGACGCGCAAAACCGTCTGCGCATGGAAGCGCGTGCACGGGAAGAGGCCGAGGCGCGGGCAAAATCCGACGCGGAAATGCAGGCCCGGCTTACCGCCGAGAAGGAAGCCAAGGTGCAAGCGCAGGCGCGTGCACTGATCGAGGCCGAGATGCGCGAGAAGTCCGATCGCGAAAATCAGATCAAGATTGAGAACGAGCGACAAGCGCGCGAAGAAGCCGAAAAGAAGGCGGCGGCCGAAGTCAAGGCACGCGAGATCGCGTCACGTGCCGCTGCTGAGCAGGCAGAAGCACGCGAGCGGGTTGAACGGGAGGCAAATTTGCGTCTCGCGGAAGAACGCCGCGAAGCCGAGGAGCGACTCTCGGAAGAACGGCGCGAAGCCGAAGAGCGCCTGTCGGAAGAGCGCCGTGAGGGTGAAGAGCGCCTCAGCATTGAACGCACGGCGCGTGAAAAGGCCGAAGAAAAATCCCGTGCTGAAGAAGAAGCCGAGGCGCGACAACGTGCCTCGCAAGTTGCGCGCCTCAAGGAATTGTCCGACCAGCATGAATACGAGGTATCGCAAGGCATTGACCCCGACGCGGCGAAGAAAGCAAAGCGCTATGCCAAGAAGAAGTCCGGCGGAACGCTGCGCTGGGTCGGCGTGGGCGTGATGGCGCTGGTAATTCTTGGCGTGACCGCGCTGCATTTTGTGCCGCTCGGCGCCGTCAATTCGCGTTTCGACAAGGCGCTCACCGAGTGGATACATGATGACGTGTCCTCAAGCGGTCTGCGCATCGCACTGCTGCCGAGCCCGCATGTCAATCTGGACCAGCTGGCTTTGGGCAAGGTATTGGATGCCAAGGCAGCCAGCGGCAAGATCTACATGGATGTCGGTACCTTGTTTGGTGACAAGTTTGTCATCGACACGCTTGAGCTATCAGGCATATCGATCGCGCCCGATGCGCTGCCACGCGCCATGAAGTGGGCGAATGCGGAAGGCCGGGGAAAAAGCATCGAGATCAGCAAGATTGCGCTGCGAGCGGCCAGGATTGAAGTCAAGGGCGTGACCATCTCTGATTTTGATGCGGATCTGCAGATTGACAAGAGTGGCAGGATTGTCAAAGGCAGTGCGCGCGCCAGGGACGGCAAATGGTCGCTTGACGTATCGCCCAACAAGGCCAGCAGCGGTGACGCGGCGGGCGCGAGCGGTGAATGGATTGTTGAGTTTTCCGGCCGCAACCTGAATCTGCCGATGGGCGCGCCGCTGCTCTTTAGCAGCATCAATGCCAAAGGGATCATGTCCGGCGATAGCCTGAGTTTTCCGCAGGTCGACGCGCAATTATTTGAGGGAACCGCGAGCGGCAATCTGCGCGTCGACTGGAAGCAGGGCGTGGCGTTCAGCGGCGAATTCAGCGCCGACAAAATCAAGGTCGATCAATTGACCGACGTGTTTACCCGCGACGTCGCGCTCAAAGGCCGGCTTGAAGGCCAGTTCACCGCCTCCGGAAACGCGCCGACCGTCGGGGAATTGTTCAACATGCTGTCCGTCCAGGGCGTATTCATGGTGAAAGACGGGGCGATTGGCAACGTCGATCTGGTTCAGGTCATGAGATCACCAGGCAGCGTGGGTGGACAGTCGAAGTTTGCAGAGCTTGCCGGACAATTGCGAATTGGCGACGGTGTGATCCACTACGACAAGCTCAAGCTCACGGGCGGCGTCCTGCATGCCAATGGCAATGTCGCCGTGGTGAATAGCAGTAGTGCGCTTTCGGGCAGCGTGAGTGCCGAGATTCGATCTACCGTCGCGCAGGACCGCGCAACGTTCAGCGTTACCGGCAAGGTCGCGCGCCCGGCGCTGAGGCGAGGCGGCTAGCCAGGAAACCCTGAATCGTAGAGAGCACAGAGGCCACGGGAAAGTTCTGGAATTTCAGCTTTTGCTTCATGTTCTCTGTGCTTTCCGTGTTCCAGGGCTTTCCCGCAAGAATTTAACAAACGCCAACACTGGCGCGCCTTATCGGGCACAAATGCCTGAAACGCCCCGCCAAATGGCGATCTGCGTGTTCTTATCATGGTTAACGCAGTCGCACTGGCGTTAATTCCGAGTAATTTGATAAACTATTACAATCCCGCGCCGTTGCGCAATCAAAAGTCCTCAATGTCAGACGTTTCCGCCACCGGCACGACCGCCGTGTCCGCCAGCCCCGCTGCAAGATTCACGGAAGAACCGGTCGTCTGGGTGCATCGCTGGAGTGCGGGCTTGATGTCGTTCCGTGTCCGCCGCGATCCCGCCTATCGATTTGCCCCGGGTCAATTCGCCCGCATTGGCCTGCGCAAGGAGAACGGCGAACTGATCTGGCGCGCATACTCGGTCGTCTCCGCGCCGCACCAGCCGTTCCTTGAATTTTTCCTGGTCATTCTGCCGACCGGCGAATTTTCCAGCCGTGTCGGTAGATTCAACGTCGGCGACAGCATGCTGGTGGAACAAGTGCCCCAGGGATTTCTCACGGTCGATCGCTTCAAGCAGCCGGGACGCGAGCAGGATTTATGGCTGATGGGTACCGGCACTGGCCTGGCGCCGTATATCTCCATGTTGCGCGATGAAGTCGTGTGGCAGCGCTTTGAACATATCGTGCTGGTGCTATCGGTCCGTGAGCGCCAAGACCTGGGTTACACGGAAGAACTCGAGCAGTTGGCCGCCGCGCATGCAAAGGAAGGGCTGGCGAAATTCCATTTCGTGAAAACGCTGACGCGTGACACCCTGCATGGTGCCCTGCATGGACGCATCAATGCGCTGCTCGAATCAGGCGATCTGGAATCGGCGGCCGGCGTGGCGTTATCCGATGCACGGTCGCGGTTCATGCTTTGCGGTAATCCGCAGATGGTCGAGGGCATGCGCACGCTGCTGAAATCTCGGGGGTTCCGCATGAATCGCAAGCTCGAGCCTGGGCATATCATTGTCGAGAACTATTGGTAAATTTTGATTCTGGCGCGATTTTTTGGCGCATTTTGCACAAACGCCCTGCCGCGTGCTAGCTTCATCCCCTGAAGATAATTTGCCAGCGGAGTCGACATTGAAATTCAACGCTCGTGGAATCAGCGTCATCACAGCCTGCTTGTGGATCGCCAGCCTGCTTGCTTCCTGTGCAGCGCCGCCTCCAGTGGAGACTCCAAAGCCGGCAGCAATTGTCGCGCCTGCCCCACCAGAGCCTTCGAGAAAGCCGGTGCCGCCTGTTGCCGCAGTCAAGCCTGTGACCGAGGTTTTTTTCGGCCAGAGTGTCACCGATCCCTACCGCTACATGGAGGATGTGAAGAGTCCGGAGACGATTGCATACCTCCGCGCGCAGGGCGAATTCTCGCGCAAGACCCTGGATGCACTGCCTGGCCGCAAGGCCATGCTGGACCGCATTAGTACACTCTCCGAATCGACGACTGCCATCAGCGGCGTGCAAGTGACTGGCGAAGGTACCCAGCCACGCGTGTTCTACTACAAACTTGCCCCAGGTGACACAGCGCGAAAACTATTTGTGCGCGACGGTTTCGCCGGGGCTGAGCGCCTGCTATTTGATGCCGCAGCAATTTCGGGGCCCGGTCGGCGTTTTGCAATCGATTCGTTCATCGCGTCACCCGACGGGCGCAATGTCGTGGTAGGCGTCGCCGCGGGCGGATCCGAGGAAACGAGCTTGCGTATTGTCGATGCCACGACGGCGCGTGATTCCGGCGTCGTCATCGACCGCATCGGATTCCCCGACATAACGTCATGGGCTCCGGACGGCAAGTACTTTTTCTACAATCGCCTTCCCGAACCGAAAGTCGGCGCGCCGAAAAATCGTTATCTCCATAGCATGGTTTTTCGGCACGTGTTGGGACGCGCAATCGAAAAGGACGAGCAAGTATTCGGTCCGGGACTCGACACCCGGATCAACTTCGCCGACATCGATATCCCGAGCGTAACCATGACGGCCGATGGAAAATTTCTCGTCGGCCAGATCCGGCATGGCGACATGCACGAGCTGACGCTTTACGTCGCAAATGTAATGACGTTTACGCAGGGGCAAACCTGGCGGATCGCGGTCGAACCGAGGAATGAGGTTATCTCATTCGCGGTACACGACAATGCACTGTTTCTGCTGACGCACAAGGATGCCCCTCGTTTCAAACTCGTCCGCACCGGTATTCAGCGCCCCGACTTCGACAAGGCAACGACAATCGTCGCGCACGGCGATACCGTCATTCGAGAATTGGCCGTCGCCCAGGATGCACTCTATATACGCGAACTCTCCGGCGGGCTCGATCGGTTGCAGCGTCTCAATTTCAGCCAAAGCGTATTCAGCGGCGGCAAACTGGAGTTTGTGCGCTTGCCATTTGATCTGGCGATACGACAGATGATCGCTCATCCCAAGCGGCCGGGTGCTCTACTCAGGCTGGAAGGTTGGACCGAAGCGCCGCGCTACGTCAACATCGAGGAGCGCAGCGGCAACCTCATCGACACCAAGCTGCATCCGAAATCAAACGTGGATTTCGATTCGATCGACGAAGTCCGCTTGATGGCCACGGCCAGGGACGGCACGAAAATACCCGTCTCGCTGATGTACAAGAAGGGCACGACCCTCAATGCGGATCGCGCCACATTGTTGCGTGCTTATGGCGCATACGGGATCACGCAGTCGCCCGCATTTTCACCGACAACCCTGGCGTGGCTGGAACGAGGTGGCATTATCGGCACTTGTCACGTGCGTGGCGGTGGCGAATTTGGTGAGGCTTGGCATAAGGGTGGCCAGAAACTCACCAAGCCAAATACCTGGCGCGATCTGATCGCCTGTGCCGAGTACCTCGTCGAGCGCAAGTTTACACGCAAGGAAAAGATGGCCATTCAGGGCGGCAGCGCGGGCGGCATCACCGTGGGCCGTGCGTTGACGGAGCGGCCCGATCTGTTCGCGGCCGTCGTGCCGGCCGTGGGTCTGCTCGATGCAATGCGCGCGGAATTCACACCCAATGGACCGCCGAATATTCCCGAATTTGGCAGCGTGAAAACCGAAGCGGGATTCAAAGGCTTATTCGCGATGAGCTCATTGCATCAGGTGAAGGATGGAACCCGGTATCCGGCGGTGCTGCTGATGCACGGCGTGAATGATCCCCGCGTGGAAGTCTGGCATTCCGCGAAGATGGCGGCGCGCCTGCAAGCGGCGACCGCGGCTGACCGTGATGCCAATCCGGTCCTGCTGCGATTGGATTACGATGCGGGACACGGCATCGGCTCAAGCCGGTCGCAACGCAACGGGGAAATTGCGGATATTTATTCGTTCCTGCTGTGGCAGTTTGGCGATCCTGCCTTCCAACCGAGATAGAACAGTTCAGCCGGATTTTTCATCGATGACAACCGTGTCCGAAAAAGTCGTCCGCGAATTCAACCACACGCTGCTGTGGCCGATAACCTTGCAGCCTTTGCACCGTGAGGCGGGTGGTGCGCTCGTGTCTTTCTGGGACATGCTGAAGCGCCGTCCAGGGCCATGGGAGTTCGTCGAAGACGCGCTGTTGATCGAGGACGAGTCATGCCTCGCTGGCTACGAAGAGTTTGTCTATTTCCTGCCCTATGTGCAGAGATTTTTGTATGGTGTTGGCGATGGCGGTCGCGGCGCGCAGTCTTCGCTCCACACCTTTCAGCGCCATGATCTGAAAGAGGTTCGCCTGCGGACGGAACCCGGTGCGGAAGAAATCTCACTCGAGGTGCGGCGCGCGCGGCTGTATTTTTTCTATGACATCGAGGTCGCGCTGGCGGTACTGGAGGTGGCGGGCGAGAACATCCCGCTCGATATCGCCGTCGAAATCATGGATCGCTTTGGCCGCCCGTATCCGCCCGCATGGGAGGCGGATGGCCGTGGCGCGCATTGCCTGCACAGTGTTGAGTTCTGGGGCCATGACGCGACGGGCGCGCCGGCGCTGCTTTCCAGCTCCGATTATGGGGACCGTGAAAAGTATCTCGAACTGGTGCGAAACCAGCGCCAGACGCCGCTGTCCCTTCACTGGGAGTATTTTCTTTCGCCGCTGATTCCAGCCTATCTGCCCGGTGGCGTGCTGAAGTATCACCAGATCGAGAACAAGCGCATTCCGATCATGAGTTACCTTTCGTTCGACGACCCGCGCGCCTTGTCGCGTGGCGACATGGTGCGCATTGGCTTTGCGGCCAAGTGGGGCGAATCGGATACCTTGCCGTACGCGTCTGGATTTCTCGCCGGCTTTGAGCGCGATTACGCCTACGACCGTTATTGGGATCCCGGCAATCAGCAGTCAGGGATGAGTACGCGCTATTTTTTTTGTGGCGTGGGGTTTTCCATGATCACGCCGTACCAGCGTGACGATTTGTTGTTGCGGCAGTTCCGCCACCAGTTTTTTCAAATTGGACTGATCGCGCATTTTCACAAAGCCGCATTGCTGTCGCTGTCCAATCGCTTTTCACGCGCGGTGGAGCGGCTCAACGTGCGTGACTTTGAATCCGTGAAGCAGTTCAAGAAACATGTGCGCGAAACGCTGGAAGTATTCCTGCGTTTCAATCACCGTTACTGGTTCCACGAAATTTCCACCCAGGTGCAGGCCAGCGATTTTTTCAAGCGCTGGAGCCACCAGCTCGGATCCGATGCGCTGTACAACGAAGTGCGGGAAGAGGCGCATGACATCAATGAGTACCTCGATACCGATCGCGCCCGCAAGCAAACGGACAACGCGATGCGGCTGACGGTCGTGTCAGCTTGCGGCATGGTTGGCACCATCGCCACCGGATTTCTCGGCATGAATCTCTACGCGCACGCGGATCTGCCCGCCATCGATAAATTTCTGATTTTCGTGGTGGTGGTTGTACCGACAGTCGCGCTGGGGGTGTACACGGTGGCGATCTCCAAGCGTATTGCCAATTTCATGGAGGCTCTCGCCAGTGAAGGCCTGAGCTGGAAGGAAAAATTCGGCACATTCCGGCAGATCTGGTACTCCAACAAGCGCGAGAGGGTCAGGGAGCGTCGCGAAAAGGGCGAAGCGGGATTGTCCTCCGGCGAATAAGAAAAGGGCACGCCTGCCGGCGTGCCCCGTTAACCGCGCTCTCGCTTGCCTGGCCGCTTATTTTCCCTTCGTGCTGAAGGATAATCCGGGCATTTCTTTCACGCTGTAACCGTCGGGCACGGTGAACAGCGTGGCAGACTGTTCGCTGCGTTTGACATTCGCCAAACGGTAAATGGTCTCACCGACCCGCGGGTCGCTGCTCTTCGAGTACACCGTTGCCTGCAAGTCGGGCGAATACCAGGTCTCGGTGGTCACGATGATGGGATTCTTGTTGCCGATTTCCCCGGCGGGAATGCTGTAACTGACACTTTTTCCATCGACGCGAACGCCTTCAATTTCTTTCGTACCCAACGCCGTGGTGGTGGATTTCGACGACCATTTTGCATCCTGGAGCGACATACCGATTGGCCCGAGGCGCATCGATTCGCCGAGCGCGCGACCGATGTCGCCATCTGCAAAGCCATGCGCGAAGGCGTTCGCTGGCCCCGATCCGTTGGCACGAATGATGTTGACGTTGACTTCCTCGCGCATCTCTTTCTTGCCGTCTTTCGCGGGAAGTTCAATGCGCTTGATGATGATTTCCTGGCCCGGACCCGGATGCTCGATGATCGTCGTCGTGCCGTCCTTGGCCATTGCCTTCGCCTTTTCCTTGGCTTCCGCGACACGCTTGTCGAGTCTGCTCTCGGCGATATGCTTGACGAACTCGTTGTTCATCTGCATTTTGGTGGCGGTCTTGCCGGCGGGGGAAAGTACGTATCGCGTGCCCTCGACACTGTCATTGATATGAATAGTCTTTACGTCTCCTTTCGCATCGCGCGTTTCCTGGCGCGTGCGCCCGGCACTGTCGCGATAGGTTATCGTCACGGTGCGCCTGGAAATCTGGTTTCCATCCGGCAGCGTCTGGCTTTTTTCAGTGACCACTTCCGCGCTATACGGCGCGTTCTTCACGGTTTTGGCGAGCGGTCCGTGGGCCGCGCCGGCAAACGCCTCCGACATGGCGCTGGACACGAGGGCGTCGATGTCGGGCAAATCATGGAGGCTTGCGCCGGAGGTGATGATCTTCACGTGCTTCTTCACATGGTCCGGACTGGCCTGGGCGAGGAAAATTTCCGGGCCAGGGCCGCTGGAATTTTCGACGATGTTGCCATTCTCGATCACGATGGTGCGCGTGTTGGTAATGATTTCCGGCTGCGGATTGGACGTAGCGACCGCGGCGGTTGCGCCACACGTGGCCAGCGCACAAATTGCGGCGACATGCGGAAGCAAATGGGAGGGTAGGTGGAATTTCATGATCGTTTCCTTTCGGTGGATAGTTCGTGTTTTTTTGGAAAAAAGTCAATCAAGGTACGAAACGCATCGCCAGCGGCTGGCCGCTCGCGCTTACCAGCATTTCGGCCCGCAACGAATCGCCGGCAGACTGTGGATCGACCGGCACGCCATACGAGGCCAGCCACATGCGCGGCACGGCGGTCTCGATCAGTCGTGGCCGCGGCTCCAGTGCAATTTGCTCGAGTGACTGCAAGGCAATGAATGGTGTATCGGCGTACATCAGGGCACTCGCCGCGGTGAACGCGGAATGCGCGCCGGAATCAAGTGCAGGGCCGGCCATCGGTGTAAACACCATCCACGCCGATATGCAGGCGCTCGCCGCCAGCGCGAGCCCCGGCGCGAACCATTGCGCGATAATTTCACTGCGGCGCTTGCCAGCGCGATGTCTGGAATGATGCGCTTTGAAAGCCGACATCAGTTGCGCCTCCAGCGGCGCTGGTGCCGCAAGTGACGCCGTGGCGGACTGAAGGGATGCAAGGCGCTCATCGAGCAACTTTTCCTGCTCGGGTGCGAGTGCGTTTATCGGGGTAAGTGTCGGGTTCATGATCTTGCCTCCTGTTGAGGCGATTGGGTTTGTCGCGCGTTCGAGGCGACCGTTTCGGGGAAATCCGGCTGTAGCAGTTCGAACAGTTTGGCGCGTGCTCGCGACAGGCGCGAACGTACGGTGCCGATATCGATATTGCAGATCTGCGCGATTTCGACATACGTGAGATCGTGCATCTCGTAGAGGATCACCACATCGCGATAATGGGGCGCCAACTGCTGGAGCGCGCGACGCACCATTTCCGCCTGTTCATGGTCAAGCAGCCGTTGCGCGGGTTGCGGCGCCGGATCGATGATGGTGTCCTCAATGTCTCCGGCGTCTTCATTTTCATGATGCTTGCGGGTCACATAACGGCTCTGTGCCGCGTCCCGTTTGAGCGCCAGGTTGCGCGCCACGCCAAACAGGAATCCTTGCAGCGCACCTCGCGCCGGATCGAATTTCAAGACATTGGAAAGCAGATTCATGAATATTTCCTGGACAATATCCGCCGCCGTATCCGGCGAGCCGCTGCGCAACAGCGCGAAGCGATATAGCGGCGCCTGATGCCGGCGGAACAGCGCTTCGAACGCGGTCGCATTGCCGCCACGCATCTCGGTTAGCAGCGCCAGATCTTCGGTGGGGTCGGTCAAGGACATGTTTTTTTCGGGAGATTTCCTGTATTCCGGCGCGGGGCCGAAAAAGTTCCTGTGGGTTTCCGTATGGCAGGGTAAAGTTTTTACCGGTTTTTGCGCGTGACGCCAAGCACAAGCGCTGGCGAGCCTCTCCGGCCATAAATGGCTTAGACACCGCGCCAGTGCTTGTGTTTGGCGTTGTAGCCTGGCGCGGGCACGCGTTTTTGCATGCGCAAGTCCCACCCGCTCGGGTAGGGACAGCAAGCCGCTTCCACGGCATTATTCCTGCAAATGCGCGGGCTCTGGCAAGCCGGCGCACGACGATCAATGCGAAAGTAACAACCCAGGAAGCCGGACATGAATTCACTGACACAAATACTTGAAGAAGCGCGCGCAATGCAGTTGCGCAATGGGTTCAGCATGCGTGAAGCACTGGCGATCGCCATGGCCAGACGGCGGCGATTGAGCCACATGCCGGAAGCCAGCCTCGAAGAAGGCGGCCCGGTGCCGCTGCGGATTCAGATGCCGGCGGCGTTGAGCCTGGATGCGCTCTTGCCACGCGACCGCGAACCGACCATCGAGGAGATTCGCGAAGCGTGGAAGGAATGCGTCGAGCAATCCAGCCTTTATGGGGGTGCGGAACGCTACGAAGTCGTTCCGGAGACTTCCGCTGACATACATGCGGAAAAAGCGTGAATCCCTCGGCGGCGGCATCTGAAGAGGACATCATGGCCATTCGCATCACCAAAGCGCCCCCGCGATTTTTCGTGGCCCTGGTCAGCGGCGGCCTGGTCGCGGGCGTGCTGGTGTTCCTCGCGGTCCAGGCCACACCCATCCTGGGCTGGATCCTTTGGGCAGTCGTCATTGCCACTGTTGGTATTTGCGTGATGCTTTGGTGCAAATTCGAATTTGCCAAGTTGCGGCAGACCGAAGAGGAGAACCGCACAGCGACGCGGCAAAAGGAATCGGACCGGACCAAGGCGGAGTTGCGGCGGCAACGTGGTCTGCGCCGAACTGAACTAATGGCGAAATACGCAGGCGATCAAAACCTCGTGGAACGCATTGTGCAGGGGTTTTATTGGGAAGGGCAGACGGCCGGCCAGCTCAAGGATTCCCTTGGCAACCCCGCGGATATCGCCGCCAGATCCTCAGCGCAAGCGCAATGAAATCTGGAAGTATCACGCGACCGGCGGTGATCGGTATGCGCTATGGATTGAACTGGAAGATGATTTGGTCGTGCAGTGGGAAGAGCGCGTGTGAGTGAGGGTAGCCAGCATGCCATGGCACGCGCACCAGGGCAATTTGCGGCTTGTCTAAGGCAGTGGCGATCCTGCCTGCCAATGGTTATTTTCCATTTCATCAAGTAACGCAGACAGTTCCAGGCGCGCTGCTGATTGATGAATCGGCAACACCAGCACATCACCGGGTTGTGCCCAGCGCAATAAATAGCGTGCAGCGTCGAATTCGTCAGCTTCAACATGAATGTTGTCGGTTGGAAAGCCGGCGGCGAGCAAGCCCGCTCTCAATAGCGCCGGCACGTCACCCAGCTTGCGTCCGCGCAGCATGCTGGTGATTTCCTTGATCACGACATAGTCCGGCTGAAACGTGGCGGCGGTATGTGCCAGTTTATTGATGGCTTCATTGCCACGATTGCCGGCCTGGCCGAGCAGGAGGCCGACGCGACCCTCGATTCCGGTTCTGGAAATCTGTTGGAGGCGAATCGTGTCGCCGCCGACCAATAATTTCGCCAATCCATCCGGATTGTGCGCATAGTCGATGAGCACCGTGGTATCGGCGAGAGTCCAGTGATCGAGCCGTCCGGGGTTGTCGTGCCGCGTGCCACCAAACCGTTGGAGTTCGGCGGCGATGACGGCCGGTGTCACGCCGCTTGCCGACGCGGCCAATGCCGCCGCGGCAATATTGGCGACATTGAAGTGCGCCGCGCCATTCAGCGTCAGCGGCATTTTCCGAATGTCGCCGAGCGAAGTGCGGACGCCGATATCGGTAAGCCATAGCTGGTCATCGACAAGCCCGCAGGTCGAGCCGCCTGCATTTCGATGTGCCACCAAAGCAGGATGCGCGTCGTCAAACGCAAACAGGGCAACCTTGCAAACCTGACCCGCCGCGCGCGCCAGCAATAGCGGATCGTCCGCATTGAGTACCAGTGTGCCGCTCGTGCCCAGCGCATGCGCGACCACCAGCTTGACCTCCGCAAGATCCTCAAGCGTATCGATGCCGTATTCACCAAAATGATCGGCGCTGATGTTGGTGACGATGGCCACGTCAGCGCGCTCGACCGCCAATCCGCGCCGCAGGAGGCCGCCGCGCGCTGTCTCCAGCACCGCCGCCGCGACGCGGGTATCACGCAATACCAGGCGCGCCCCCGCAGGCCCCGAAAAATCGCCCTCACCGGCATGCTGCCCGCCGATCATCACGCCTTCCGTGCTCGAATACCCGACGCGGTTCCGATACCTGGAATCGCTCGCCTGAATCAGCGCCGCCAGCAAACGTACGGTGGTGGTCTTGCCATTGGAGCCGGTGACGATGAGGGTGGGCACATCATGCAGCAATTGCCAGGGTACGCTGCCGGCATTGGGCAAATCCAGCACGGGCCAGGTGCGGCTGCCGGCGCCGGCGCCAAGCGAGACTTCGCTGTCGTCGGCAAGAACGGGTATGCCGCGCCGCCGGGCCTCATCACGCAATGCCGCCAACGAAGGATTCTTCTCCACACCCGCGCGTGCGGCAAATGCCGCGACCACCAGGGAAAAGTCGCTGCCCAGTGGATGCAGTTGATCGAATGGCGGATTGGTGATGCGCTCGACGCCTGGCGCAAAGATCCCGCTCGCCTGTTCCCACGCCCATTCGTTGACTTCGGTTGCGGTGAAGAGCGCGTCGACGGGTGCGGAAATGGCCAGCAGTGTGCCGCTGGCGTATCGATGCGCAACGGCGGGGCCATCAGGCCATCCCATTGCCGCACGCAGCGCCGTGACCGACGCGCGCCAATGCTCGTGGGCGTCCGCATTCTGGGCCGTGGGACCAAGCGCTTCGAGTACGGCGCCGGAGCCGGCGAAGAAACGGTTGTGACCCGTGAGGCGGCGCGAATCGGCAAAGCAGGGGTTTGATTCGGGCGGTTCGCCGCCTGACAGTGGTGTATTCAGTCGTCGCTTTCTTTGACGAATCGCAGGCCGCGTTCGTCACGGATAAATCCCGCTGCTTCGATAGAGGCATCGCCTGCGGTGGGAGCATCTTGTTCTTCCGGCGTTGCCTTGCGGCTTTCGCTTGTACGTGTGCCTGGTTTTGGCGCGGATGTCCCCCTGTCCGTTGAATGCGGGGCCGTCGCGCCCGCTGGCCGGAATTTGGTGACCTGCTTCCATGAACGCGCCAGTGCATCCGCAAAAATCAGTAGCAGGTCGCCGTGTTTGCCCATGTTCAAAGCGGCGTCGATCGCATCCTGCTCGTCGGGAATGATGCGGATGTTGCTCTCCTGCACGCCGCGCGCACGCAGGACCTTGGCAATCATGCCAGGAATCTCGTCGCCGTCACGGCCGCGCAGCGAATCATCACGGCGGCAGATGTAGTGATCGAAGCGGCCCGCAACCGCCGCTGCGATGGCGGTCACATCTTCATCGCGCCGGTCGCCAGGCGCTGAGATGACGACAATACGCCGCCCCTGTACATCAAGCCTTCCGGCCAGATCCGCCATCACGCCGACCGCATGCGCGTTGTGGCCATAGTCGAAGATCACCTTGAACGGATGTTCGTCGAACACATTCATCCGACCCGGCGCCTGGTAAAAAGTGGTGTCGAACGTGCGCAGGCCCTGGCGGATGGCATCGAGCTTGATGCCGAGCGAGAACGCCATGGCCGCCGCGAACATCGCGTTTTGCACGTTGTGCATGGCGCGGCCCTCGAGAGTGGCCGGGATGAGATGGGTCCACATCAGCGGGATGTGTCCACCCTTGTCGTAAATCGTGATCATTTGGCCATTGACGCCGGCTTCGAGCGCGCAGGCGCGGCCACCGGCGCGAATGTGCTCGCGCACCACCGCGTGCTGCGGGTTAAGCGTGACGTAGCAGATGCTCTTCGCTTCGGTGTCGGCCGACATTTTGATGACGTTGACGTCGTCGGCGTTGAGCACTGCGCAATCCTTCGCGACTTCGACGATGATGCGTTTGACTTCGGCCAGTTGCTCAAGTGTGTCGATGCCTTTCATGCCGAGGTGGGCGGCCTCCACATTGAGCACGGCGCCGACATTGATGATCGGCACGCCCATGCCCGCGCGCAGCAGGCCGCCGCGGGCAATTTCCAGGATGGCGATGTCGACCCGCGTGTCCGCGAGCACCATGCGCGTCGCCACCGGCCCGGTCATGTCACCTTCGACGGTGCGCTGGCCGTCGATGTACACGCCGTCGGTGGTGGTGAGCCCCGGCGTGTAGCCAGCCATCTTGGTGATGTGGGCCAGCATGCGCGCGGTGGTGGTCTTGCCGTTGGTGCCGGTGATGCCGGCGATCGGCACGCGCGACGGTGTGCCGGCGGGGAACAGCATGTCGATCACCGGCCCGGCCACGTCGCGCGGCGTGCCTTCGGAGGGCGCCACGTGCATGCGGAATCCAGGTGCGGCATTGACTTCGCAAATGCCGCCGCCGACCTGCTTGTAGCTTTCGGTGATATCGGGGCTCAGGAAATCGACGCCGCCAACATCCAGGCCGATGGCCGTGATCGCGCGCACCGCCATGTCGCGATTGTCGGGATGAATTACGTCGGTCACGTCGGTGGCCGTGCCGCCGGTGGAGAGATTGGCGGTGGAGCGCAGCATCACCACTTGCCCGCTCGTCGGGATGGAATCCGGCGTCATGTCCACGCGTGTGAGCATCATGTCCGCCTGCTCGTCGAGTTCGATCCGGGTCATAACTTTTTCATGGCCGATGCCGCGACGCGGGTCCTTGTTCACCGCATCGACCAGTTGTCGAATGGTGGAGATGCCGTCACCCACCACGTGGCCGGGCGTGCGTCGGGTGGCGGCAATCAGCTCGCCATTCACCACGAGCAGGCGGTGGTCGTCACCGGTCAAATAGGTTTCCACAATGACCGACGAAGAGTGTTGTTCCGCCGCGGCAAATCCGGCACGGACTTCTTCCTCGTTCGTCAGGTGAATTGAAATGCCGCGACCGTGATTGCCGTTGTACGGTTTGGTGACCACCGGATAGCCGAGGCGTTTCGCGGCCGATACCGCACGATCCGCCGAGCGCACCAACTCCTGGCGCGGCACCGGCAACCCGCGCATCGCGAGAATCTTGTTGGTCTCTTCCTTGTCGCCCGCCAGTTCCACCGCGATGTAACTGGTGCGGCCGGTCACCGTCGCCTGGATGCGCTGCTGCCATTTGCCGTACCCGAGCTGGATCAGCGATTGCTCATTCATCCGCAGCCACGGGATGCCGCGCTGTTCCGCCGCGCGCACCAGCGATGCCGTCGATGGCCCCAACGCACGCCGCTGCGAGTAACGAATGTACTCGTCGCGCGCCTGCGGCCACGCCCAGCCTTCGGGCAACGCATTGGCGGGCCGAAGGTTTTCCGGCAGTAGCGAACACAGCAATTTCAGCGCCAGTTCGCCGGCTTCGATGCCTTCGTCTTTTTGCGCGTATTCGTATATCACGCTATAAACGCCGGGACGATCGGTGCTGCGGGTTTTGCCGAAGGTAACGTCTTCGCCAGCGACATTCTGCAATTCGATCGCCACATGTTCGAACACGTGCCCAAGCCACGTGCCATCGCCTTCCAGCATGCGGCGGATCAGGCCACCGGGTTCGCGGTAAGAGCAGCCGTGCTCCTGCAGGCTGGGGAGGGCGGCGACCAATTCCAGGACATAGCTTGTGCCGAGCCTGCCAGTGGGCCAGTCTTCCAGCGGCCCGAGATCGAGATCCAGCCGGATCACCGGAAAATGCGCATACAGCGACGGCCCCACATACACCGAACGATCGAGAATACGCATGATTTGTCCCTTATTTTTTTGTTCGAGCCAGTGAGCCTGCCGAGGCTTGCCGCGTATGGAGATTGAATGTCGCCCCGGCGATCAGGATGTGGATCGAGATACCGAGCATGCACACCGGCTGCCCTTCTGCGGCAGTATCCATCGACGAGAACTCGATACCCGACGCATCAACCACGGTAATGCTGCCGCTGCCCGCGGCTTCGAGCGTATTGTCCGGGCCGATGAATGCCGCCGTGTCTTCGTCCAGCCCCAGGCCAATAGCGAATGGATTGAACGCCAGCGCCGCCAGCAGGCGACCCAGCCGGTCGCGCTGGCGAAAATGCTGGTCAATGATGAAGCGGTTGGTCAGCCCGAGCCCGGGGGCCAGGCGCACCGCGCCCGCGACCGGGCTGGCGCCTTCTTCACCGAAGGCGATCATGTGTTCGCTGATGAACGCCGCGCCCGCGCTGGTGCCCGCCATGTGTACGCCACCGGCGTTCATCAGCCGCAGTGCCTTTGCCACCGAGGTGCCGCCGAGAATGGTGGAAAGCCGCAATTGATTGCCGCCGGTGAAAAATACGCCGGTCGCCGATTCCAGCCGCTTGAGCCGGCTGGGTTCTTCGCAATCGCGTCGCGTATCGAAATCCATCGCCGTGACACGCGCAACACCAAGTTCGCGGAATATGCGCTCGTAGCGCGCACCGGTATCGGCCAACTGGCTGGCTGTCGGGATGACCACAATATCGGCGTCTCCACTGGCGCCACAAAGCTCCACAAACCGCCGCAGTATCTGCGGGGAATTTTCTTTTTCTTCGGCGCCCCGATGGGAATGATCCACCACGTTCCGCGCCCTCGGCGACCTTGCTTGGCATTCGTACGGCTCCATGTCGATTGGTACGAGATAATGCCATTGGCAGCGAACGAGCGCCAAACCCGGCAGAAATCATATTTCCGGAATTAGCCGTTTCATCCCGTTCGCTCCGCCCCATTCGTATAAACTACGACGCTTTTCGCGGGGCTATATGTGGTTCAGAAATTTACAGGTTTATCGCTTTCCCGCGCCGTGGGATATCAACGCTTCCAGCCTTGAAGAGCAACTCGGCCGCCAGGTGTTTCGCGCGGCGAGCGGGTTCGAAATGCAGACGCAGGGCTGGGCATCACCGCGCGACGATGGCGGACTGGTGCACACGGTTCATGGTCAGATGCTGATTTCGCTTTGCACGGAAAAGAAGCTGCTGCCGGCATCGGTGATCAAGGAAGTCACCCGCGAAAAGGCAATTGAAGCCGAAGAACGGCAAGGCTTCAAACCCGGACGCAAACAATTGCGCGACCTCAAGGAACAAGTCACCGATGAACTCCTGCCACGCGCCTTCAGCGTGCGGCGCCGCACCGGCATCTGGATCGATCCGGCAAATGGCTGGCTGGTGATTGACTCCAGCTCTCCCGGCAAGGCCGACGAAATCGTCACCCTGTTGAACAAATCGATCGACGACTTCGTGGTTGAGCGCCTCGACACCGTCACGTCGCCGGGCGCCGCCATGACCGCGTGGCTCGCCAATGACGATGTGCCGCCGGGATTCACGATCGATCAGGATACCGAGCTGCAATCGCCGGTCGAGGAAAAAGCCACGGTGCGCTTTGTGCGTCACGCGCTCGACGCCAAGGAAGTGCAGCGCCACATTGCGGCCGGCAAGCAGTGCACGCGCCTCGCACTCACATGGGCAGAACGCGTGTCATTTGTCCTGACCGATACGCTGGTCCTGAAGCGCGTCGCGCCCGTTGATGTGATTCGCGAGACCGAAGATGGGCAGGCACAAAACGACGACGAGCGTTTCGACGCGGATTTCACGCTGATGACGGGTGAATTGCAGCGCATGATGGCGGACCTGGTGGAGGCGCTGGGTGGCGTGACGCCCGGAAAGTAGCTTCCGCAAGCGTGGCGGATCTTTTTGCCGCGCATCGGTTCCGCCCGCTACACTTCGTGTCTTCGACTCGATGGAATCGTGAGGGCACAACATGTACACACTCTTCTACTCTCCCGCTACCGCCAGCATGGTGGTGCACCAGGCCTTGCTGGAAATCGGCGCGCCGCACGAACTCAAGCGGGTTGATTTCGACAAAGGCGAACAGCGCGACCCGGCGTACCTGAAACTCAATCCACAGGGTGTGGTGCCGACGCTGGTGATCGATGGCAAGCCGATGGTCGAGTCCGCGGCGATATTGATGATGCTGGCGGATCGCCACCCCGAAGCGCGCCTGGCGCCAGCATTGGGCACACCCGAACGCGACGCCTGGTATCAATGGATCGTGTACTTAAGTAACTCTCTGGCGGCGACCTACCGCTTCTGGTTTTATCCCACCGACCTTGGCGCACCGGAACACACCGCCGAAGTGCGCGCGGCCCTGCAACGCAAGATTGAAAGTGTGTGGGACCGGCTGGATGCGCATCTCGCCGCCAATGGACCCTATCTGCTTGGCGAAAACTTCAGCGCCGCAGATTTGCTGCTGATCATGTTGATGCGCTGGTCGCGCAACATGCCGCGCAGCGCGCTGGAGTGGACAGCGCTGAAGGAATATGCGGGACGGATGCGGGCGCGCGCGAGTTGGAAAAGATGTACGAGGTGGAGGGTTG